>CAYIQV010000465.1:0-1505 GCA_964365635.1 uncultured Acidiferrobacteraceae bacterium | reverse complement strand
GGAACCGGCTGTGCGGGCTGGTGCTGCTCCTGCCTCACGGCTACGAGGGCCAGGGACCGGAGCATTCCTCCGCACGGCTGGAACGTTACCTGCAGCTATGCGCCCAGCAGAACATGTTCGTGTGCGCGCCCTCCACGCCAGCCCAGTTTTTCCATTTACTGCGGCGCCAGATGTTGTGGCTGTGCCGCAAGCCGCTGGTGGTGATGACGCCGAAGAGTTTGTTGCGCCACCGGTTGGCGGTGAACAGCCTCGAAGATCTGACCCAAGGCCGTTTCCAGACCGTGTTACCGGAAGCCGAGACGCTCGATGACGCCAAGGTCACGGAGATCGTTCTGTGCAGCGGCAAGATTTATTACGACCTTATCGAACGGCGCCAGAAACTGGCACGGAGCAACGTCGCGATTCTGCGCATCGAGCAACTGTATCCGTTCCCGGAGGAAGTGTTGCAGCGAGAGTTTCAGCGCTACCCGAACGCGGTCCGTTTTGTCTGGTGCCAGGAAGAGGGCCAGAACATGGGCGCCTGGTATCAAATCCAGCACCACCTCTGGCATGTGCTCCCGAAAAATGCGGCGATCGAATACGCGGGCCGTCCCCTGTCGGCGGCGCCGGCGGTCGGCAGCTATCAACTTCATGTCATGCAGCTGCATGAGTTGCTTGACCAGGCTTTGGGAAGCGTATGAAATGATTTTGCACAAGGAGTGTCATGGCAACTGAAATCACGGTTCCGGTTTTTCCGGAATCCGTTACCGAAGGACAGGTTCTGGTGTGGCACAAGCAAGCGGGCGAGCAAGTCGCGCGCGGCGACGTGCTGGCAGAAATCGAAACCGACAAGGTTGTTTTCGAAGTCCCGGCGCCCGACAGCGGTGTGCTCGTCGAGATATCCGTGCCGGTCGGCGCGACCGTGACATCGGGTCAGGCCATAGCCCGCCTCGATAAATCGGCCAAGGCCGCGGCGGCACCCTCCCCGATAACGCCACCCCCTGCGGTAGCGAAAACCGCCACGGTCATGCCGGCGGCAAAACGGGCGATGGCGGAGCATGGGCTGGAGGCGCGGAAAATTCCGGGCACGGGCAAGGACGGGCGACTTCTCAAGGAGGACGTGCTCAGGCAGCTCGACAAAACCGAGCCCACACCCATTCCAGTTAAAAGCAAACCCAGGCCCGCTGCCCCGGTCGCCGCCGCGCCGGTGGCCACCACCACCAGCGGCGAGCGTCCGGAGCGGCGCGTGCCCATGACACGGCTGCGCGCCAAGGTGGCCGAGCGTCTGGTGGAGGCACAACACACGGCCGCGATTCTCACGACCTTTAACGAGGTCAACATGCAACCCGTGATGGAGTTGCGCACACGCTACCGTGAGCGCTTCGAGAAGGAATATGGTGTGCGTCTGGGCTTCATGTCGTTTTTCGTCAAGGCCGCGGTCGATGCGCTCAAACACTTTCCCGAGATCAACGCCTCGATCGATGGCCACGACGTGGTCTACCACGGTTTCTTTGACGTCGGGATTG
>CAYIQV010000464.1:0-1507 GCA_964365635.1 uncultured Acidiferrobacteraceae bacterium | reverse complement strand
ACGCACGCCACCACCGCCACCGGCAGCCGCGAGTTCACGGTTTCGCATGCTGGCGCGCGCGCGCCAATCCGTGTCCGAACCCGCGGAAACCGAGGCCGAAACCGAAACCCTGGCGTCCATGGCCAACCGCCGGAAACCGGCGCAAGAAGATGGAATCTATATTGGTATCGACCTTGGCACTACCGGCTGCCGGGCCATCGCTATCGATATTAAGGGCAAACCGCTGGCAGAGGCCGATGCGCCCATCCTGGCCCCGACCGTGGATAAAGACCACATCACCCAAGATCCGGCATTGTGGTTAAAAGCCACCACCGGCGTCCTGAAAACCCTGTTAAAACAGATCGATCCAAATAAGGTGCGCGCCCTCGCCGTCGACGGCACGTCCGGTACCCTGCTGCTGTGTGACGCCAAGGGCAACCCGCTGGCCCCCGCCATCATGTATAACGATCAGCGCGCGGTGCAACAGGCGGAAAAAATCGCCATCGTCGCCGACCCCACCTCCGGGGCCCATGGCACGTCCGGCAGCCTCGCCAAACTTTTATGGCTGCAAGCACAGAAGCTGGACAAAAAGGCGGCACATGCACTGCATCAGTCCGACTGGATCAGCGGGCGGCTCATGGGTGTATTCAGACACAGCGACTACAACAACTGTCTGAAACTCGGGTATGACGCGGAAAAAATGGCTTGGCCGGACTGGCTGGCCACACTCGGCGTCAACACCGGGCTGTTGCCGGAAGTGCACGTCCCCGGCGAGACGATCGGCACCGTGGGCGCTGACATAGCCAAAACCTTCGGCTTCCCGGCTGACACCAAAATCGTCGCCGGCACCACCGACGGGGTAGCTGCCTTTCTCGCCGCCGGCGCCACCGAAGCGGGACAAGGCGTCACTTCGCTCGGCACCACACTGGTCCTGAAACTGCTGTCGGACAAACCCGTCTTCTCCGCCAAGCACGGCGTGTACAGCCACCGCCTGGGACGTTACTGGCTGGCCGGCGGCGCCTCCAACACCGGCGGCGGCGTGTTGCAGCAGTATTTCAACGCCGAACAGATGCGCGAAATGACACCGATGCTCGATCCGGAAAACTCCACCGATCTTAATTACTACCCGCTGCCCAGCGTGGGGGAACGTTTTCCCGTCAATGACCCGGAGATGCAACCGAAGCTGGAACCGTTGCCGGGCGACAGCGTGTCTTATTTTCAGGGCATGCTCGAAGGTATCGCCAAGATCGAAGCGCAGGGCTATGCCCTGCTGGAAGAGCTTGGCGCACCGGCACTCACCACGGTATTCACCACCGGCGGCGGCGCAGCGAATCCGGCCTGGGAACGTATTCGCGAACGCACACTCCATGTCAAGATGATGAAAGCACACTCCAGCCACGCCGCCTACGGCGCGGCATTGCTTGCGGCCGGCATCGTCGCCAAGACGTTTCAGTAATCAAGAAAGTTCGAAAAAGCTCGTTCGTATACTTATCAGTGGGCCTTGCAGGGTTTGATGGATAGTTTAATA
>CAYIQV010000463.1:0-1512 GCA_964365635.1 uncultured Acidiferrobacteraceae bacterium | reverse complement strand
GAGGGATGGGCTGTGCCAGTGGTGGTGTTCGCGATTCATAAACTCCGTGTACTACAACGAATTCGGGGAAGTAACGAATTCGTTTCATCCTGAAATTCGTTGTAGTGTTTGTTGGCGCAATGCGCATTCGCGCCTGGTTTTCACGCGTGATGGCGAACGCAGTTCATCAAGACTATTCAATCGTTATCAGCGAGTTAAACCCGCCAAATCCATCTTCGATGCGAGCCGGGTTTTCGGGATCGTTCGTCCAGCGCGCGCGGTCAATTAGGAATTTGTAAGGATGTGTGCCACGCGGAATTGTGGACAGGGTGATTTGCCAGAGGCCGGGCCGGGTCTGGCGCATCTCGCCGAAAAATACGGCCGCCTGCCATTAAAGCAAAGCCTGGCGCCGGCCATTCGCCTGGCACGTGAGGGGTTCGCCGTCACTACGCGCTACGGCAAGATGACGCTGCGCCAGCATGACCGGCTGGAAGCCATTCCCGAGGTGGCGCGTATTTATCTGAAAGACGGTTTTATCTATGCTCCGGGCGAGGTGCTGCGGCAGCCGGAACTGGCCCAAACACTCACGCTGCTCGCCGACAAAGGCCGGGCGGGTTTTTACGCGGGCAGCGTCGCCGAAAAACTGGTGCGCGGCGTGCGTCAGGCGGGCGGCATCTGGAGCCGCAAGGACCTGTCCGAATACCGCGTGATCGAACGCCCGCCGGTGCAGGGTGTTTACCGCGGCGTGCGCGTCACCGCCGCCGCGCTGCCGTCCTCGGGCGGAGTAGTGCTCATGCAGATACTGAACATGCTCAGCGATTTCGATCTCGGCGCGATGAAGAAACCGGAGCGCGATCACTTGCTCGTGGAAGTCATGCGCCTGGCCTACCGCGATCGCGCGCGTTACCTCGGCGATCCGGATCAAGTGACCGTGGACGTAAACCACCTGCTCGATCCAGCCTATGTCGCGCGGCTGCGGCAGGAAATTCGTCCGCCCGCGCCGCGCGCGAACATAACGCCCATGACGCCCATGACGCCGGTGAAGGAAGGCGGCAACACCACGCATTTCTCGATCATCGATCGCGAAGGCAACCGCGTGGCCGCGACCTTGAGTCTCAACACGCTGTTCGGGTCGGGTTTCATGCCGCCCGGAACCGGCGTGTTGCTGAATAATGAAATGGATGATTTTTCCGTCAGCGCGGGGGTGCCGAATGTCTATGGCCTTGTCGGCGCGGAGGCCAATGCCGTGGCTCCCGGCAAACGGCCGCTATCGAGCATGACCCCGACGTTTCTGGAAAGCGATGACGCCGTGGTGGTTTTGGGCACGCCCGGCGGCAGCCGCATCATTAGTATGGTGCTGCTCGCTACCCTCGAAATGGCGCACGGGCGCGGCGGGCCGAAGGAATGGGTGGCGTTGCCGCGGTTTCATCACCAGTACCTGCCCGATGAGGTGACGTACGAGCCCAAGGCATTTGACGCTAGCGAGGTGCGCGCCCTGCGCCAGTGGGGACACAGGCTGGAGGAATTCCGGTC
>CAYIQV010000462.1:0-1513 GCA_964365635.1 uncultured Acidiferrobacteraceae bacterium | reverse complement strand
GCCCACATCCTTTGGGCCCTGGATCGCAAGATTCCGGAGCCCCAGATCATGGAAGTGCTTGGCGTGGGCCGTACGGCAATCTGGCGAACCCGAGCGGCATACCTGGAGGGAGGGTTGGAATTTGCGCTGCACGATGTGGCGCGCCCGGGAAAGCCCCAGCAGTACCGAGCCGATGCGCAGGCCCAAGTGGCCGCCTTGGCGTGCTCCTCACCTCCCCAGGGGGCCAAGCGCTGGACCGTGGCGTTGCTTACCCAGGCGGCGCGCCGCCACCCGCAGATGCGCCAGATCAGTCGCGAGAGCGTGCGCCGGCTGCTAAAAAAAACCTCCTCAAACCCTGGCGCAAGCTGATGTGGTGCATTGGCGTGTTGACCGAGGAGTACCGCCGACGGATGTACGACGTGCTGGCGCTGTACGCGCGACCCTACCGCGCTCGGGAGCCGGTGATCTGCATCGACGAGAAGAGCAAACAATTGATCCGCGACAGCCGTCGGCCGCTGTCGATGAAACCCGGCATGCCCGCCAAATGCGATTACGAATACGTGCGCGAGGGTACCTGCAATGTGTTCGTGGCCGTCGAACCGAAGGGAGGGCGCCGGACGATCGAGGTGACCGAGCGCCGAACCAAGCCCGATTTCGTCGGCTTCGTGCGCCAACTGCTTGAGCACACCTATGCCTCGGCCAAGAAGGTTCATTTGGTTCTGGACAACCTCAACACCCACTTCCGTTCGTGCTTCGAGGAGGTACTGGGCCGTTCGGCCGCTCACGCCCTGTTGCGACGCGTGGAGTTTCACCACACGCCCAAACATGCCAGTTGGCTGAACATGGCGGAGATCGAAATCAGTATCCTGGAGCGTCAATGCCTCGGGCGGCGGTTGATGGACCGAGCTACCGCGCGGCGCGAGGTCAACGCCTGGGAACGGCGCCGCAACGCCGAGGGGCGCGGCATCGACTGGACGTTCACGCGCCAAGACGCGGATCGAAAGCTCGGTCACCATTATGTTGCTTAATTAACGTGTTGACGTACTAGGCGCCGGGGACTAGTACGTCGACACGTTAAATACGAAACATATTATCATGGCGTATCTCCACCGACCGAGGAGTATGGACGATGCGCCAAACCGAACTGAATCTCAGCAAACGGGAGCGTGAAACGGTGCAGCAGTTCCGATCCAAGGGTGAGCACATGGCGCGCGAGTTCAATCGCGCCCACATCCTTTTGGCTCTTGATCGCAAGGTTCCAGAGCGCCAGATCATGGAAGTGCTCGGCGTGGGCCGTACCGCGATCTGGCGCACCCGTGCTGCGTACCTGGAGGGTGGAGTCGAATTTGCGCTGTTCGACGTTGCCCGTCCGGGCAAACCCCCACAGTACCGCGCCGAGGCGCAGGCCCAAGAGGCGGCCTTGGCCTGCTCCTCGCCTCCAGCGGGGGCCAAGCGCTGGAGCGTGGCCTTGCTCACCCAGGCGGCACGCCGCCCCCCGCAGATGCGCCAGCTCAGCCGCGAGCGCAGTCGCCGG
>CAYIQV010000461.1:0-1514 GCA_964365635.1 uncultured Acidiferrobacteraceae bacterium | reverse complement strand
CGATTTCCTCGAAGACGGCCGCGATGTCGGCGTTGTGGACGGGCATTTTTATGATTGTTTGGCGCAGAGGCGCAAAGACGCAAAGAAGGGAAAAATATGGAAGGTTTTAATTTTCATTCGCTTTGCGCCTTCGCGTCTTTGCGTCAAAAACTCATATCAGCCTTTTATACAAACCAGTGGCTCCAGCCGTGCGACCTTGCGTGCGAGCCCGGCGCTGTCCGCGGCATCCACGACGGCGGAGACATCCTTGTACGCGCCCGGTGCTTCCTCAGCGACGCCGCGCGAGCTGGGGCTGCGGATGAGAATGCCGCGTGTGGCGAGCTCGTCGATTACTTGCCGTCCCTTCCAGGTTTTGTAAGCCTGATGCCGGCTCATGGCACGGCCGGCGCCGTGGCAGGCGGAGCCAAAGGAGCGGCTCTCGCCTTCGCTGGTACCCGCCAGAATATAAGACGCCGTGCCCATCGAGCCGCCGATCAGCACTGGCTGCCCGGCGGCGCGCAGGGTGGGGGTAATGTCCGGATGGCCGGGGCCGAAGGCACGGGTCGCCCCCTTGCGATGCACATAGAGTTTCCGGGTTTTGCCATCCACCACATGTTCCTCTACTTTGCAGGTGTTGTGCGATACATCGTAGAGCAGTGGCATGCGTGTCTTGGGAATGATCTGCTCGAAGGCTTCGCGCACAAGATGCGTAAGGATCTGGCGATTGGCGAGCGCGCAGTTGATCGCGGCACGCATGGCACCGAGATATTCTTCGCCCACGGGCGAATTGATCGGCGCACAGGCGAGTTCTCGATCCGGCAACTGAATCCCGTAGCCGGACGCGGCCACCACCATTTGTTTCAGGAACTCGGTGCCGATCTGGTGGCCCAGTCCGCGCGAGCCGCAGTGGATGCTGACCACGACGTCATTCGCGCGAATACCAAAGATGTTGGCAATGCGTTCATCGAAAATCTTGACCACTTTTTGCACTTCCAGATAATGATTGCCGCTGCCGAGCGTGCCCATCTCGTCGCGCTGGCGTTTTTTCGCGTGGTCCGAGACATTGCCGGGTTTGGCGTGTTTCATCTGCCCATATTCTTCGATGCGGTCGAGGTCGGCGGTGGTGCCGTAGCCTTGTGCCACCGCCCACTTCGCGCCGCCGGCGAGCATGGCGTCCATGCCTTCCTGATTCAGGCGGATGGTGCCGGTGCTGCCGAGGCCGGCCGGGATTTTTCGATACAGGTTGTCGGCGAGCACTTTCTGTACCGGCAGGATGTCCTCGGTCACCAAGCCGGTATGCAGACAGCGCACGCCGCAGGAGATGTCGAAGCCGACACCGCCGGCCGACACCACGCCGCCTTCGTCCGGATCGAACGCGGCCACGCCACCGATGGGAAAGCCGTAGCCCCAGTGGGCGTCGGGCATGGCATAGGAGGCCTTGACGATGCCGGGCAGTGTGGCGACGTTGCACACCTGTTCGTAGACCTTGTGGTCCATCGCGCGGATCAGGGCTTCGTCCGCGTAGATCACCGCCG
>CAYIQV010000460.1:867-1519 GCA_964365635.1 uncultured Acidiferrobacteraceae bacterium | reverse complement strand
TACCAGAAACAGGACCCGGTCAATATTCCCCAGGCCGAGACGCGCATCCTGACCGACGTGCTCGACCTGCCGTGGGGCGTGGAAATTTATGACCTCCTCATCCGCTGGAATCCGCTGCGGCAGAAACAGTGGCTGCCAAAACCGTATAACGGCCTCAAGGTGCTGGTGTTCGGCATGGGGCCGGCGGGCTTCACGCTGGCGCACCACATGCTGATGGAAGGCTTCGCGGTGGTCGGGGCCGATGGCCTCAAGATCGAACCCCTGCCAGAGCGGCTTCTGGGCGATCCGATCCGCGATTACCGCGAACTCGAAGAAGCGCTCGACACCCGCACCATGACCGGCTTCGGCGGCGTAGCCGAGTACGGCATCACCAACCGCTGGGACAAAAATTTTCTGAAGCTCATTTATCTCTCGCTCGCGCGCCGGGAACGTTTTCAGGTGTTCGGCGGCGTGCGCTTCGGCGGCACCCTCACCGTGGAGGATGCCTGGCATCTGAAATTCGATCACATCGCCATCTGTATCGGCGCGGGCCTGCCGCAGGCCTTGCCGATTCCGGGCAGTCTCGCGCCCGGCATGCGCCAGGCGAATGATTTTCTCATGGCGCTGCAACTCACCGGCGCCGCCCGCCACGCGAGCCTCGCCAATCTGCAGG
>CAYIQV010000460.1:0-857 GCA_964365635.1 uncultured Acidiferrobacteraceae bacterium | reverse complement strand
CGCCACCGAGATTCAGGCGTACTACATCGTGCAAGTGGAAAAGATGCTCGAACGTTACGAGGCGCTGGCGAAATCAAAAGGTGAAGCGGCGGTACGCGCCGGGCTGGATGAGGCCTCCTGCCGCATTCTCGATGAATTCCTCGCCCATGGGAAAGCCGTGCGCGCGGAACGCGCGCGTGCGAAAAAAACCCATGGCTTGCCCGATTTTACCAAGCTCATCCAGGGATGGGGTGGCGTCACCATCGCCTACCGCAAGGGCATGAACGAATCGCCGGCGTACACTCGTAACCACGAGGAAATCACCAAGGCCTTCGAAGAAGGTATTTACTACGCCGAGGGTCTCGATCCGAAAGAAGCGCGCCTGGACCAAGACGGCCAGGTGGATGCGCTGGTGGCCAAGCGCCTGCGGCCCGATGCCGACGGCAAGTGGGTCGAAACCGGTGAGGACGTGACGATCCCGGCGCGCGCGATTCTGGTCGCGACTGGCGCGCGTCCGAACATCGCCTACGAATTCGAGCACAAGGGCCACTTCCACAAGGAACGCGGCCACTACCAGACCTATCGCGATGTGAACGGAACGCTCGAAGCGGTGCCGGTTTCGGCGCACTGCAAGAAGGAAGACTTTGGCCCCTTTACCTCCTACGGCGTCGGTAGTCATCGTGTGAGTTTTCTCGGCGACACCCACCCGGTGTTCCACGGCAGCGTGGTCAAGGCGATTGCCTCCGGACTGCGCACCTACCCTAAAATCGTGGCGGCACTCGGAACCAAGGTAAACCAGAAAGGCGACGCCAAGGAATACCAGAATTTCCGCGCGCGTCTGGACGGACTGCTCGCGGCGAAGGTGGAATCGATCAGGC
>CAYIQV010000459.1:0-1531 GCA_964365635.1 uncultured Acidiferrobacteraceae bacterium | reverse complement strand
ATGCTGGGCCGAAGGCGTGTTCGACATCAACACGGTATTCGCCGGGATCGTGGTGCTGACCGTGTTCGCTCTTGTGCTGGACTCGATGGTGACGCTGGCCGAGAAGCGGCTCATGGTGTGGCAGCCGCGCAGCGGCGCAACGGAAAGGATCTGAACGTGACGCTTCGAATGTTTTTTTTCTTCGTTCTCCTATGCTTTTTCGCCTCGGTGCAGGCACAGCAATATCCGCACAAGGCAGTCAAAGTCATCATTCCGTACCCGCCCGGTTCGACGCCCGACATCGTCGGCAGGACACTCTCCACGAAGCTCCAGGAAGCGCTGGGGCAGCCGTTCGTGGTCGAGAACCGCGCCGGCGCGGGCGGCAATATCGGCGCCGATTCGGTCGCCAAGTCGGCGCCGGACGGCCACACGCTGCTGGTCGCGGTCAACGGACCGGTGGCGGTGAACAAGTTCCTCTACAAGAACCTGCCCTACGATTCCGACCGCGACCTGCTGCCGATCTCGCTGCTCGCGTCTTCGCCGCAGATGCTGGTCGTAATGCCGTCGGTCGAGGCAAACGACTTCAAGGTGTTTCTCAGCTACCTCAAGAAGAATCCGGGACGGCTGTCCTATGGATCCGTGGGCAGCGGCAGCGCCTCGCATCTCACCATGGAACTGCTGAAAAGCGATGCCGGGGTGTTTATCGTGCACATCCCCTACCGCGGCTTTCCGCCAGCGGTTACCGACATGCTTTCGGGGAACATTCAGACCATGTTTGCCATCATCCCCGCGGTTCTGCCGCAGGTAAAGGCAGGCAAACTCAGACCCCTCGCGGTCACCGGCCTGAAGCGAAGTGCGATGGCGCCCGAGGTCCCTAGCGTCGCCGAGCTGGGCTATCCGCAACTCGAATCGCTTGCCTGGATTGGCCTGCTTGCCCCCGCGGGGTTGCCTCAGGAAATCTTGAATCGAATCAACGCCCAGACGGTCAGGGCGATGCGCGCCGCCGACACGGTCGATATGCTGGGAAAACAGGGATTTGACGTCGCCGCGGGCTCGCCGGCGGAGTTTTCGGCCTGGATCCGGGCCGAGCAGGCGAAGTGGTCGAAGGTGATCCGCGTGAGCGGAGCGACGGCGGATTAATTATTTCTTGCGCGCTGCTTTGCCCGGCGCAGCTATTTTTTCGGCAACCGCCGCAGCATCGGGAACTGCCGCCCTGGCGATCAGGCGGTTGAAGTTGCCCATCGAAAACAGATGGCTGTAGATCCACGCCAGTTCGCCTGAGCGGAACACGCGCATCACTTCTTGATCTGACAAAGCCTGCAGCTTGCGCTCGTCCACCACCCGCCCAACAACTCAGGATATGGCGGAATATTTTTATATTATCCTTCTTTCTTACTAGCTATGATAAAGAAATTGTTAGTTCTGATAACAGCTTCTTTGATATTATTACCAATCACATTAAGTTATGAATTAAATGATTTTCCTAATCCATTTGTATCCGAGGGCAAATATAATTCTTTTGTTGTTGTTGGAGACAAGGCATATGCCGAGG
>CAYIQV010000458.1:0-1553 GCA_964365635.1 uncultured Acidiferrobacteraceae bacterium | reverse complement strand
ACACTTAAGGGCTATCGCCGCACGGCGGATAACAAGAACCGGGAAAAGGACGATGAACACACTGACATGGATTGTGGCCGGATTGGGTGTCGCCTGGATGCTCGCCTATTTTCGCGCCTCGTTGCTCGTGTGGACGGCCGCCGCTGCCGCGGCCATCTCAGTCTGGAACAAGGTTTGCGAACCCGCCGCC
Organism: uncultured Acidiferrobacteraceae bacterium; assembly: GCA_964365635.1. Taxonomy (GTDB): domain Bacteria; phylum Pseudomonadota; class Gammaproteobacteria; order Acidiferrobacterales; family Sulfurifustaceae; genus Sulfuricaulis. The sequence goes on along the minus strand of CAYIQV010000458.1, from coordinate 1,363 downwards.
ACACATCTCTTTCTTGCCCTCGGTGTATTCAGCGCCTTCGCGCTGCTGCTTAACTTCACACCGCTGCGCCGGCTCTTTATCAGTGGACCGTTGTTGCAGGCCTTCCGCCGCATCATGCCGGAGATGTCGAACACCGAACGCGAAGCGCTCGAGGCCGGCACGGTGTGGTGGGAAGCCGAACTCTTCAGCGGCAACCCACGCTGGTCGAGATTTTTCAGTTTGCCCGGGCCGTCGCTGACAGCCGAGGAGCAGGCCTTTCTCGATGGCCCGGTCGAGGAGTTATGCCGCAAGCTCGACGACTGGGAAATCACCCACGAGCGCCGGGACCTGTCGCCCGAGGTCTGGAAGTTCATCAAGAAGAACGGTTTCTTTGGCATGATCATCCCGAAGCAGTATGGCGGGCTCGAGTTTTCTGCCCAGGCGCATTCCGCGGTGGTGATGAAGGTCGCCGCGCGCAGCGTCACCGCCGGTGTCACGATCATGGTGCCGAACTCGCTCGGACCGGCGGAGCTGCTGTTGCATTACGGCACCGACGAGCAGAAAAATTATTACTTGCCGCGTCTCGCGCGCGGCGAAGAAGTGCCGTGCTTCGCCCTGACCGGACCGGAAGCCGGCTCGGATGCCGGCAGCATTCCCGACCGCGGCGTGGTCTGCCGCGCCACGTTCAAGGGCAAGAAAAATGTGCTCGGCATCCGGCTCAACTGGGACAAGCGTTACATCACGCTCGGACCGGTGGCGACCGTGCTCGGGCTCGCCTTTCGCCTGTACGATCCCAGGCATTTGCTGGGCGGGGATGAAGACCTTGGCATCACGCTCGCCTTGATCCCGACGGGCACGCGCGGCGTCAAGATCGGCACGCGCCACGATCCGCTCAATATTCCTTTTCAGAACGGACCGAACTGGGGCAAGGACGTATTCATCCCCATGGACTGGGTTATCGGTGGGCGCGACTACATCGGGCAGGGCTGGCGCATGCTGATGGATTGTCTCGCCGCCGGCCGTGCGATTTCGCTGCCGGCGCTTTCTACCGGTGCGGCCAAGCTTGCCGCGCGCGCGACCGGCGCCTACGCGCGCATCCGCAAGCAGTTCAAGTTGCCGATCGGCAAGTTCGAGGCGATAGAGGAAGCGCTCGCGCGCATCGGCGGTTATGCCTATCTGATGGACGCCGCGCGCACGCTGACCGCGCGCGCGGTCGATCTGGGTGAGAAGCCGTCGGTGGCCTCGGCGATCGTGAAGTACCAGCTTACCGAACACATGCGCAAGGTGGTCAACGACGCCATGGACATTCAGGGCGGATCGGGCATCTGCCTTGGGCCGCGTAACTACATGGGGCGCGTGTACCAGGCGCTGCCGATCAGCATCA
>CAYIQV010000457.1:0-1560 GCA_964365635.1 uncultured Acidiferrobacteraceae bacterium | reverse complement strand
AAACAATAGATTGACATAGAACCAGAGCACACGCGGCTCGGTGAGCAATCTTTCGCCGAGAGTAAATTCCCTTATATTGTAGCTATCGAGAATTAAATCAGGATTTATGAAAAACCAATACAACGCCAGCAATCCCATAAGAACGAATAAGATTACATAAAACCGTATCGGTATTCGAAGAATCCGGTCCTGCGGCGCATCTCGAAAAAATACGAATTCAATAACCAAGGCGTAGAGTAGTAATAATGCGGCAGTTTCTTTGCAGGCAAAACCCATGAGAGTTCCGCCCAGCAAGCCGATCCACATTAGTTTTGTGCCATGCGGATTCTGCTTTTGAAGCAAACACCTGCCGTAAGTAAATGCAATTAAACCCGCCAGCACGAACAGCGATGCCAGGCTTGTCATCCGCTGGACGACATATAGCACCGTGCTTAAATTAAGCGGATGCAGACTCCACACAGCGGCGACGATGACGGGGAGCCAACGCGTGCTGCGCGCGTCCAGCGGGTGCCTGGAAGGATAAGATTGATGCCGGGCCAACAAAAGTTGCGCCAGCCAAAAGACCAGCACGGTATTCACAAGGTGGATGATGAGGTTTGTCGCCTTGAACCCATATGCATCGGCAAAGCCGCCCGCCAGGTAGTAATTGAGCGCGAAACTCAGTTTTGCGAGTGGGCGCCCGAATGCGCCGATCTCGTTTGAGAAGGCAGCCTGGCCTAACTGTGCGGCATTGAGTGAATCGACGGCAATCGCCGGATTATTGATAATGTTGGGATAGTCGTCGAATACAAAGGGGCCGGTTAAGCCCGGCAGATAGACGAGAGTGACGACGACAAGCAGCGCTATTAGCGCAAGCGTGACGTGAGCGCGTTCCGACAGCGATAGGCGCACGTCAGCGACTTGGCGGAGCGGCAGGGCGGCGAGGCATGGCTCGCCGGGCCTCAACATCTTGTTCCAGGCGCGCGAGATCCCGATCGCGCGGATAGCGGCTGCGTGCGTTGTTGTTCTGCAATGCCATCAGCACCTGTTGGGCGTTTTCAATCTGGCCAAGCTGCAGATAGATGTCAGCGAGCGCAAACAAGGGATGCAGAAAAGCCTTATCGGTTTCATACGAAAGACGAAATTGTTCAATCGATTCCTGAATCTTTCCCTGGGCAGCGTAACTGAGACCCAACAGGTAGTAAAAATAGGACTTATCGTAAGGCGTGCGTTTGCCGCGGTCGAGAACGGCCTTCACCCAATTTTCCAGTGGCACCTGGAGCGATTGACACCAGGACTGGATACAGCCGCTGGTGTATTGCAGTGACATAACCGTTGTGGAGGATAGTGGTCCGGATTTCAGCATTTCGACGGTTCGTTGTTGTTCTTCTTGCGATGGCAATTTACCTTGGCGTGCTTCGGTCAAGTGTAGTTGAAGCCGGTAGCCTGTTTCATTGGGATCGAGCTCGACAGCGCGGCGTATCGCCTGCATCGCTTCCTCGTGTCGGCCCTGCGCCTCGAGCAGCATATTTAAACCGATCTGGGTACGCGGCGAGTCTGGGTGGTGCAGCGCCTCGTAGC
>CAYIQV010000456.1:0-1560 GCA_964365635.1 uncultured Acidiferrobacteraceae bacterium | reverse complement strand
CCAGCGGCGGATAGGCTCCACGGACCGGGAGATTGATGCGCTGGTCTATGAGCTCTACGGCCTGACGGAGTACGAGATCAGGATCGTGGAGGGTCAGGAGTGAGCTATGCGGACGCCCTCACCCTGCCCTCTCCCGGAGGGAGAGGGTATTTATCTTTTCCTTTGCGCTCTCTGCGTCTTTGCGGCGAAAGTTATTATGTGTTCTGGATGACAATGCTCGGGAACTTGGCCGAGAAATCCTTCTTCTTCAACGACAGCTTGGCCGCCACGCGGCGGGCGATGTCGCGGTAGATCTTGGAAATGTGGCACTCAGGATCGGCCACCACCGTGGGTTTGCCGCTGTCCGTCTCTTCGCGGATACGGATGTCGAGCGGCAACGAGCCCAGGAAATCCACATCGAACTGCTCGGCCATGCTCTGACCGCCGCCGGAACCGAAAATATGCTCCTCATGGCCGCACTTGGTGCAGATATGCGTGCTCATGTTTTCGACGATGCCCAGCACCGGGATCTCGACCTTCTCGAACATCTTGAGACCCTTGCGCGCGTCCAGCAGGGCGATGTCCTGCGGGGTGGTCACGATGACCGCGCCGGACACGGGCACCTTCTGCGCCAGCGTGAGCTGGATGTCGCCGGTACCCGGCGGCAGATCGACGATCAGGTAATCGACGTCCTTCCAGTTGGTGTCGCGCAACAGCTGTTCCAAGGCCTGGGTGACCATCGGGCCGCGCCAGATCATCGGGGTTTCGTCATCGACCATGTAACCGATGGACATGGACTGCAGGTGGTAACTGACAATCGGCTCCAGCGTCTTGCCGTCCTTGGATTCCGGCTTCATCTTGACGCCGAGCATGCGCGGCTGGCTTGGGCCGTAGATATCCGCATCCAGAATGCCGACGCTCGCGCCTTCCGCGGACAATGCGAGCGCGAGGTTGACCGCCACGGTGGACTTGCCGACGCCGCCCTTGCCCGAGGCCACGGCGATGATGTTCATGATGCCGGGAATGGCCTTGACGCCCTTCTGCACGCCGTGACTCACGATCTTGGAAGAAACGTTGACCGTTACGTCCTTCACGCCGGGAACCGCGGCAATCTTTTCTTTCAGCTTCGCCGCCAGCTCCGCCCAGTAGCCCTTGGCCGGGAAACCGAGCACAACCTCGACGGTCACCTTGCCACCGTCGATGGCAATATTCTTCACGGCCTTGGCCGTAACCAGGTCCTGCTCGAGATAAGGATCGATCAGTTCTTTGATCGCCGTTTCAATTTGCAGTTGGGAAACTTCCGCCATGAAACTTACTCCAGATTAAGTCTTTAAGGGGGCGCCATGCTACACCGGGAGCCCAAAAAAGTCATGGCCGGGGGCGGTATAATGCCGCGATTTCCCTTATGATACCGGGGTTAAAACCGTAGCCGTCGGCAAACCATGCTACCTTGATGCGATTCCATGCCTGAAAAGAAACGAAAAATTCTCGTCACCAGCGCCCTGCCCTACGCCAACGGACCGATCCACCTCGGGCATCTCGTGGAATACATCCAGACCGACATCTGGGTGCGCTTCCAGA
>CAYIQV010000455.1:0-1567 GCA_964365635.1 uncultured Acidiferrobacteraceae bacterium | reverse complement strand
ACCGGGTTCGATGCGCATGACGCGGTTGGCGGGATCCATCTCGACGATGCGGTCCATGCGTTCGAGCGACAGCACCAGCCCGGCACGCAACGGAATGGCGCTGCCGGTGGTGCCGGTGCCGCGCCCACGCGCCACAATCGGGACAGCGTGTTGGTGGCACAGGCGCACGGCATCGAGTACCTGCGCATGCGTGGTGGCGAAGGCGACCACGTCCGGCTGGGTGTGTTTGCGCGAATTGTCGCCGCCGTAGGGCCAGCGGTCGGCGGGATCGGTGAGCACATTGTCCTTCCCCAGCGCCGCCTTGAGTTCCTCGACGAAGCGGCCGGGAAGTTCAGGAATGTTCACGGATGCGCCGCAGTAGTCCAGTGGTCGAGCGGTCGTAACGAAATGGGATCGAATGCACCATGCCGCCATAGGCCCGGACCACGTCGTTGCCGACAATTTTTTCCGGCGCCCAATCGCCGCCTTTGACCAGATGATCGGGACGCACGCTGCGGATCAACGCCAACGGTGTGTCGTCGTCGAACGGCACCACGAGCGCGACGCACGCCAGCGCGGCGAGTATGGCCATGCGGTCCTCCAGCGGGTTGATCGGCCGGTCAGTGCCTTTCTCCAGACGCCGGACCGAGACATCACTGTTGACGCCGACCACGAGACTTTTTCCGAGCTGTGCCGCTTCCTCGAGATAGGCGACATGGCCGCGATGCAGAATATCGAAGCAGCCGTTGGTAAAGACCACGGGACGGGCCAGCGCCGTCAGGTGCGCGGATAGTTTCGAGGGGTCACGTACGATTTTGGATTCGCTGGTGGTCAAAGGGTGATCCCGGGCAGACGGCCATACGCCCGTTGCGGCGTGCCAAAGGGCGTGTCGGTCATCCTTGGCCCAGCAGTTGGAAATCAATCAGGTCGCACAGGCAGTGGATCACGATACCGTGCACTTCCTGGATGCGCGCCGTGGAGGCGGACTGCACGCAGATGTTGACATCATCCCCCGAGAGCACCGAGACAATCTCGCCGCCATCGCGTCCAGTCAGGGCGATGCAAATCATGTCGCGCTCGTGCGCTGCTTCGACCGCGCGGATGACGTTCGGCGAATTGCCCGAGGTGGTAATGCCGAGCAGGATATCGCCCGGCTGGCCCAGCGCCCGCACCTGCTTTGCGAAAATGTCGTCAAAGTGGTAATCGTTGGCGATCGAGGTAATGGTCGAGGTGTCGGTGGTAAGCGAAATCGCCGGCAGCCCCGGGCGCTCGCGCTCGAAGCGGTTCAGCAGCTCTGAGGAAAAATGTTGCGCATCCGCGGCCGAGCCGCCGTTGCCACAGGCGAGAATCTTGTGATCGGAGAGCAGCGACTGGATCATGCGCGAGGCCGCCGCCGCGATCAGCGGCGCCAGCGGATCGATGCTGTTGCGCGTGGTCAGGATGCTTTCCTGAAACGTGTTTTTGACACGCGTGATGAGGGCTGTCGCATTGGCTGCCGGTGTTTCGAATTTGCTCATGATTTCCTTGTCATTCAAATGCGTTCTGAATCCAGATCAGGCTGTCATCGCCGTCTCCGTTGATGGCTACG
>CAYIQV010000454.1:0-1576 GCA_964365635.1 uncultured Acidiferrobacteraceae bacterium | reverse complement strand
GTGGGCCATCTCATTGGGTCACCGCCAAGAACATGTCCATTAAAGATCTCTGGCACCAATTGATGGACAAGCAAGCAAAAAATGATAGCCAGACTCAATCATCAAGCGCGCAACCCTATTGTGCGCACGCTGGCAGCAGTATTATATTTTGCCGGTCGGCAGAACGGAGTTAACCACCATTCAATAAACAAGGAGAACAGGCATGGCCAAGGAAAAAGGCAATACGTCATCGGGTTTGTCGGCGACACGCGGTAACAAGAAACCGGCTTCGGAACACGAGCTCGAGCAGATGATTGCCGAGAAGGCTTATTTTCGTGCACTCAGTCGAGGGTTTCAGGGGGGCGACTCGGTTGAGGACTGGCTCATAGCGGAACGTGAGATCAGCAAGAAGTTTTCTGGGTTCTCGCAGTAACCGTCCTTATGCCGTTTTACAAATATCGCTAAAGCAAAGACGCTCGCCCCTCCGACTCTGTCGCCGTGAACGCATAGCCCATGGCGATATAGCCCTTGCGCCGCTTCTCCCACATGCGCGCCAGCATGGGAATATCCGCATCGACGTAATCGTAGATTCTCACCGTGTGCTTCGCGTGGTGCTGTCGGTGCAGGCGGCCAGCATATTGTTGTAGCGTCCCGCGCCAGGAAAACGGCATCGCGAGAAACAGCGTATCGAGTGTCGCCTGGTCAAACCCCTCGCCGATAAAGCGGCCGGTGGCGATCAGCAGTCGTGGCTCGCCGTCCGCGAGCGCCGTGAAACGCTCGAGCACCTCCCGGCACCGGCGTTTGTGGAGCCGTCCATGCAGGACGAACAGGTTGCGGGTGTGCTCCTGTAAATGTTTCGCGAGCAGTTCGACGTGCTCGACTCGTTCCGTCAGCAGCAGGATCTTGCCTCCCGCCTCGAGCGCCTTCCGCGCATCCTCCACGATCATATCGTTGCGAACCTGGTCGTGTACAAGACCTGCGTTGACGTCGTGAATCGTGGAGGCCTCCGATGTCAGGCGAAACGCGGTGTATCGCGGAACGACATGGTGTTCGAAGGATCGCTCAAGCGATCTGGCGGCATGGTGGTTGTTAAAATGTACTCAACAGGACCAACGTAAGGCACAAGCCTGTTGGCGCCGAGTGAAATTTGACCATCCGTGCCAATGAAGTACTGACCAGTTGATCATGTCATAACATAATTGCTTTTGTTTAGTTCCTATTGGCTCAGCCCTGGTCATTCATCAACCGGTATAAGGCCCGGTATTTGATCAATTCTTGGTCGGCGCCAACATGTAAGGGACCCGAAGCGCCAAGCTACCGCGGGCGGCGCAACATTGCCACCATGGTCCCAGACGGAAGCGTTGACGCCAGATTTCCAATTTTTGGAATTTGTGCCATACTGTTAATTCAATGATCGTCATCGGTACGGACCTGGTGGAGCGCTACTTCCGGAACCGCGCCGGCGATAAAGGCATCAAAGCGGCGCGATCGCAATACGATTCCTGGCTGGAAATTGCCCGTCGAGCGCCATGGCAACAGCCTAAAGACGTGATGGCGTCGCATCCCAAAGCGAGCATTCTCAAAGGCGGTCGCGTCG
>CAYIQV010000453.1:0-1589 GCA_964365635.1 uncultured Acidiferrobacteraceae bacterium | reverse complement strand
AACTCGCCGACAAGGGCCGCGTCGTCCTGCGCGCCTCGGGCACGGAGCCGCTGATCCGCGTCATGGTCGAGGGCCGCGATATGGGACAGGTGCAACGCTTGGCCCAGTTTCTGGCGGACACCGTCCAGCGCGCCGCCGAAGAAGCGGCTTGATTCTCACCGCAAAGGCGCAAAGTAAAATAAAAATGGCGCTTCGCGCCAGCGAGCGTCCCTAGTTCAGTCAGCTTCTTCACCCTTGTATTTTTTTTGCGCCTTTGCGGTGAAATTATCTTAAAATTGCATTCTAGGGCCGGCCTCGGTAACATCGCGCCCTATTTTTCAGCCTAAATTTAGAGAATCCCCGGGAGGGCAGATGGGCAAGCGCCGGTCGCTGGTGGCAGGAAACTGGAAGATGAACGGGTCGCGGGCCGAATCCGCGGCGTTGGTCGATGCAGTTAAAGCGGGTGTGAGTGCCGCTTCCAAGGCGGAAGTGGTCGTTTGTCCTCCGTTTATCCTGATCCCGCTGGTGGCGGAAAAGCTGGCTGGCAGCGCCGTGGCCTGGGGCGGGCAGAATCTCAGCGTGCACAAGTCCGGGGCCTATACCGGCGAAATATCCGGCCCGATGCTCAAGGACTATGGCTGTACTTATGTTATTGTCGGTCATTCAGAACGGCGTACATATTATGGTGAGACCGACGCGCTCGTGGCCGAGAAATACGGCGCCGCGCAGGCCGCGGGGTTGATCCCCATCCTGTGTGTGGGCGAGACACTCGCGGAGCGCGAAGCCAGCCAGACCGAAGCAGTAGTGGCGCGCCAGATCGACGCGGTGCTGAATAAGTATGGCGTTGCCAGCTTCACGAACGCGGTCATCGCTTATGAACCCGTTTGGGCGATTGGCACCGGCAAGACGGCAACGCCGGCCCAGGCGCAGGACGTGCATCGCTTTATTCGTGGACGTATTGCCGCCAAGGACAAATCCGTGGCAGATAAACTGCGTGTGCTTTACGGCGGCAGCATGAAGGGTAGCAACGCCAAGGAACTTCAGTCCCAGCCGGACATCGATGGTGGTCTGATCGGCGGGGCTGCGTTGCAGGCGGAAGAGTTCCTGACGATTTGCCGTGCGGCCGATTGACGGCCGTACCGTACTCGGTAGTGGTAGTCGGAGATAAACAATGAAAGATATTATTTTGATAATTGATGTGCTGTCGGCGGTGGTGCTGATCGGGCTGATACTCCTGCAGCAGGGCAAGGGCGCGGACATGGGCGCGGCCTTCGGCAGCGGCGCTTCGCAAACCCTGTTCGGCAGCCGCGGCTCGGCCAATTTTCTGACGCGCACAACGGCAATTCTGGGGACGGTGTTTTTTATCACCAATCTCGCGCTGGCGTGGGTTTATGCGCGGCAGGCAGAGACCAGCAGCGTGACCAAGAGTGTGGTCATCGAACAACCGGTCAAATCGGATATGTCGTCTGTCCCCGAGGCAGGTAAAGTGCCAGAGGTCCCCTCGGCGCCGAAGCTCCCCGAGGTGCCCAAGTAGTAAAACTGTTTTGATGCAAATGCCGAAGTGGTGAAATTGGTATACACGCTACCTTGAGGTGGTAGTGGCGAAAGCC
>CAYIQV010000452.1:0-1590 GCA_964365635.1 uncultured Acidiferrobacteraceae bacterium | reverse complement strand
CGCTCTCGGCGCACAAGATTTACGGACCCAAGGGCATCGGCGCCCTGTATGTACGGCGCAAGCCGCGCGTGCGTCTGGAGGCGCAGATGCACGGCGGCGGGCATGAACGCGGCATGCGTTCCGGTACCTTGCCGACGCACCAGTGCGTCGGCATGGGCGAAGCCTTTCGCATCGCCAAGCTGGAGATGGCGTCGGAGAACGAACGCCTGCGCCAGTTGCGTGACCGCCTGCTGAACGAACTCAAGAATGTCGACGAGGTTTACGTCAATGGCGATCTCGCGCACCGTGTCGCCGGCAATCTCAATATCAGTTTCAATTACGTCGAGGGTGAGTCGCTGATCATGGCGCTCAAGGATCTCGCGGTTTCTTCGGGCTCGGCCTGCACCTCAGCGAGTCTTGAGCCGTCGTACGTGCTGCGGGCACTGGGACGCAACGATGAGCTCGCACACAGTTCCCTGCGCTTTACCTTCGGGCGTTTTACCACGCAGGAAGAGGTCGATTACACCGCCAAACTGGTGAAGGAGAAGGTCGCCAAGCTGCGCGAATTGTCACCCCTGTGGGAAATGCATCAGGAAGGCATCGACATCAGCAAGGTGCAGTGGGCGACGCATTAATAAATTAGGGGTAACGAAGTTACAGGAGCACAGCAGATGGCATACAGCGACAAGGTTCTGGATCACTATGAAAACCCGCGCAACGTGGGCACGTTCGACAAGAACGACCCATCGATCGGGACCGGCATGGTCGGTGCGCCGGCCTGCGGTGACGTGATGAAACTTCAGATCAAGGTCAACGAACAGGGGATCATCGAGGACGCCAAGTTCAAGACCTACGGTTGTGGCAGTGCCATCGCTTCCAGCTCGCTCTTGACGGAGTGGGTCAAGGGCAAGACGCTGCAAGAGGCGGGCCAGATAAAAAATACGCAGATCGCCGAAGAACTGGCGCTGCCACCGGTGAAGATACATTGTTCGGTGCTGGCCGAGGATGCCATCAAGGCCGCCATCGCGGATTTTCAGGCGAAGGTCGCCGGCAAAGATTCCAAGATGAATGCCGCCTGAGGCACAGACGACGCGAAAGGGTGATTGATATGACCGTATCCATGACACAGGCCGCCGCGGAACGCGTGCGCAAGTTTATCGAGAAGCGCGGCAAGGGCGAGGGTCTGCGCGTGGGCGTGCGCACATCCGGTTGTTCCGGCATGGCGTACGTGATCGAGTACGCCGACAAGATTGAACCGGAAGACAATGTGTACGAGAGCTTCGGCGTGAAGGTGATTGTCGATCCCAAGAGCCTTGTCTATCTCGATGGCACCGAACTCGATTACACCAAAGAAGGCCTGAACGAGGGTTTCAAGTTCAACAACCCCAACGTCAAGGATTCCTGCGGTTGCGGCGAAAGCTTTAACGTGTAAGACGGAGAGACGCTGTCGGCATGCCGGTGGAACCGGGCAAAAATTATTTTGAGCTGTTCGGCCTGCCGGTAACCTTCGATATCGACACCGACGATCTTTCCGTACGCTACCGCGCGTTGCAACGTCGCGTTCATCCAGACAAGTTTGCCAGCGGCTCGGATCAGGAACGCCGGGTGTCG
>CAYIQV010000451.1:0-1598 GCA_964365635.1 uncultured Acidiferrobacteraceae bacterium | reverse complement strand
GGAACCTCTGATTTATTCATCAATTCGTTCATAATACGCCTATCCCAATCAAGCCACACGGAGAGACCCCGGATGCGCCAACAAACACTCGCGGATGCTTCCTTTGAACGGTACCGCAAGCCCACGCGCCGCGAAAAGTTTCTGGCGGAGATGGAGCAAGTGATTCCCTGGCGTGAACTGTGCGGTGCGATTGAGCCGTTTTATCCCAAGGCAGAAGGCGCGGGACGGCCTGCCGTGGGGCTGGAACGGATGCTGCGCATCTATTTTCTGCAACACTGGTTCAACCTGTCGGACCCGGCGGTGGAAGAAGCCTTGTATGACTCGCGCGCTTTGCGTGCCTTTGTGGGCATTGACCTGGGCCGTGAGCCGGCACCCGACGAGACCACGGTGTGCAAGTTTCGGCACCTGTTGGAAGCGCACAATCTGGGCGATCAGTTGTTTGCGTTGATCACGACCTATCTTCAGGAACAAGGCATGAAGATAAGCACCGGCACCATCGTGGATGCCACGATTATCAGCGCGCCCAGTTCGACCAAGAACCAGGACAAGGCGCGCGACCCCGAGATGCACCAGACCCAGAAAGGAAATCAGTGGTACTTCGGCATGAAGGCTCACATCGGTGTCGACAGTCGGACCAAGCTGATTCACTCGGTCGTTGCCACGGCGGCGAATGTGCATGACAGCCAGGTGCTGCCGGACCTGCTGCACGGTGAAGAGACCCGCGTGTGGGGCGACTCGGCCTATACCGGACAAGGCGAGGTGCTGCGCGAGCACGCGCCAAACGCTACGGATTTTACCCACCATAAAGGTTTCCGAGGCCACTCGTTGAGCGACGAGGACAAAGCCCGGAATCGGACCAAATCGAAGGTGCGGGCAAAAGTGGAACATCCGTTTCTCGTGATCAAGCGGATCTTCGGCTTCACTAAAGTGTGCTATCGGGGTCTGGATAAAAATGCCCACCGGCTGTTTGTCGTCTGCGGGCTGGCGAATCTGTTCATGGCCCGCAGGCACTTGTTGCGAGCGACCTAGGGTAGGTGCGTCTGCAGTTTGCCGTTGATGCCAGAAAGCGGCGTTAACGGTAGAAAAAACCGGGCTGGAGGCCTGTTTTTTTCCGCTGTTATGATGGATTTCGGTACGCATGGTTGATTTCTTGCTGTCAGCGTGAATTGATCAGACGTTCCCTAATGTTTTTCAAGAGGAGGTGGCTATGTTAACTACAACTTCTACATCGCGTTCCCTGGTTTCCTGTGCCCGTTTTGTTGTTCTGTCGATTGCTGTCGTGCTGGTGACGCTGGGCGGCGTGACGCCGGCTACTGCTGGTGTAATGGATGATTTCAAGGCTGCCTCCAGCAGGGAGGGGTGTGACAGCATTCCATATTCTGACAAGCGTCGCGAATGCAATGCCATTCAAAATGAAATCAACGAGTGCAAGAAGCCGGGGGTGAACTGCAAGGCTCTGCTCACTACTAAAGAAAAACTGATCGAAAAAATCAACAATGCGGAAAAGCAGGTCGTTTTTATGAAGGACAAGAGGTCCAAACTGGAGGCTGAGCGCGATCGCCACAAGGATCCGGGCCAGATAAAGAGCTTTGAGGGAA
>CAYIQV010000450.1:0-1605 GCA_964365635.1 uncultured Acidiferrobacteraceae bacterium | reverse complement strand
GCGAGCTGCGCGATCTCGCGCGCGCCATCGCGGATGCCGCTGCGCACGCCGGCTTCGCCCCGGGCCAGCCGTTGGGTGGCGTCCACGAGTGCGTTCAGGCGGCGCAGCAGGAAGACGTCGCCCCCGTACCAGGCCGCGAGCAGGACCAGGACGGTCACGATCACGAGCCCCGTGACGACCAGAATGAGGATATTTCTGACTTCCGCATAAACCACGTGGCGCGGAATGCCGATGGCGATAAAGGCGCCGCCATCGGTTGCGTTGTGCCGCAACGGCGCAAAGGCGTATATCCGCCTGACGCCGTCCAGCCCGGCGTCCTCCACCGTGCCCTCGCCCCGGGTCTCGCGCATGGCGCGAAACAGCGCCGAATCGGCATGGGAAACGCCGGTCCACTTTTCCGGTTCGGGATAGCGGTTAAGGACCACGCCGCGGCTGTCCAGCAGGGTCAGCGTCAGGCCCTCGGGCAGGCGCATCTGCTGCACCAGCGGGTTGAGCCAGGTGAGGTCCACCGCGGCGAACACCACGGCGCGCAGGTGCGAGGCATGATCGTAATCCGGGTGCGCCAGCACTACCACCGGTTTTCCGGTGATGCGTCCGATCTGATATTCGCCGATGGAAAAATCGCGTGTCGCCAGGGCCTTCTGGAAATAGGCGCGGTCGGAAACGTTGATGCGGTCCTTCATGGGTTGCGCGCTGCAGAACACTGTCCCGTCCGGACGGACGGCGCCGAGGTTGGCGTACTGTGCGTAGCCGGCCTTTGCCTGGACCATGAGCGCACTGCACGGTTGGCCGCGACCCTCCCGCACCTCGGGAAGATGCGCGAGCGTCACCAGTAGTTGGTGCGTGTTCTCCAGCAGGCGCGTGTAGTCCGCGGCCGCCATGTGCGCCAACAGGTACATCTGCTCCTGTGCCGCCGACAGCGACGCGCGGCCGTGATGATGGGCGACGTACAGAATCATTCCCAACGCCGGCAGCATGGCGAGCAACACGAGCAGTATCAGTCGTGCGCGCAGTCCAGAAAATAACGTTCCTGACATGGATGGGTCTCCTTAGCTTCGGTGCGGTTCCCGCCGAAACCTACGACGCACCCGAACGTTTACTTTTTCTTGTAGCGTTGGGGAGGGGGGGGGGAGCTTGCGCAACGCCAGGCGGTGGCCCTTTTGCAGCAGCTTGGTCATCGCCTCGGCGGTAACGGGTTTGCTGAAATAATAACCCTGCATGCCGTCGCATTTGTGCACGCGCATGAAGGAAAGTTGCTCGGCGGTTTCCACCCCTTCGGCGATGACCCGAATCCCCAGGCTGTGCGCCATGGCGATGATGGCCTGCGCAATCGCGGCGTCGTCGGGATCGGCGGGGATATCGTGCACGAACGACTGGTCGATCTTGAGTGTGTCGATCGGAAAGCGCTTGAGATAAGAAAGCGACGAATAACCGGTGCCGAAATCGTCCATGGAGAAGGCCGCCCCGAGCGCGTGCAACTCGTCCATGGCGGCAAGCGTATCGCCGGTATTGTGCATCAACAGGCTTTCCGTCAGTTCCAGGTCCAGATGACGCGGATCCAGCCCGGTTTCCTTCAGCACTTTTTTCACCAGCTTCGCCAGATCG
>CAYIQV010000449.1:0-1610 GCA_964365635.1 uncultured Acidiferrobacteraceae bacterium | reverse complement strand
TTGTTGCCCGCAAAGCGTCCGGCCATCTGCAGTTGTTCAATCGCGGCGTTGGGATTGCCGTTCAAATAGTAATGCTCGGCCAGGGCCTTGTGGGCCCCGAAGGGGTCGCCGGTACCGCCCGCCGCCTCGGCCATCATTTTATAGAGCAGCGCATTGTCGGGCTGCTGTTGCAGCGCCTTTTTCAGCAGGTCTCTGGCTTCACGCAGGCGGTTGGTTTTGAGCAGGGCGCTGGCGTAATAACGCATGAGGGGCAGGTTGGTCGGATTTTTGGCGTAGACGGAAGCATAGGCAGCCAGCGCTTTCTTGTACTCTTCCGCTGACATTTCGATTTCTGCCTGCACGATGTGGTAGGCAATTTTATCCGGATGGCGCTCAAGCAGTTTTTGCGTCTCGGCACGGGCGGCGTCCCATTGGCGGTTTTGCCGCAATGCCAAGGCGTATCCGTACCGCTCCGCGTCCACATTAAGATATTTTCCCTGGGCCAGGTTATCGCGGAAGCCGCGCACGCTTTCTTCCGGGTTGTCTGCGGTGAGCGCGCGGATCTTGGCACGCACGTGCTGGAAAGCCGGGCTGTCCGGAGACGGGCGCACGGCGTAGTGTTCGGCGCGGTTACGCGAGTCGGCGATGCGGTTGGTGGTGACCGGGTGTGTGCGCAGAAATTCCGGCAGGCTGGTTTCATTCAGCCGGTTCAGGTTCTGCATGCGCTCGAAGAACAATGGCATGGCACGTGGATCAAGCCCGGACTGCGACAGAATGTTCATGCCGATGCGATCGGCCTCCTCTTCAAACGAGCGTGTGTAATTGATGCCTTTTTGCACGACGACGGCGCTCGTGAGGGCGATGGCGGCTTCACCGCCCTGACGGCCTGAACTCGCGAGCAGTATTCCCGCCAGGATGGCCGCCATGGCCGGCAGGCTGGTGCGCTGCGATTCCGCAATCAGGCGCGGTATGTGCCGCTGCGTCACGTGCGCGGTTTCATGCGCCACCACGGAAGCCAGTTCCGCCTCGCTTTGGGTCGCCAGAATCAGTCCCGTGTGCACGGCGATACAGCCGCCCGGCAGGGCGAAGGCGTTGATGCTGGGATTGTTGATGACGAAGAAGCGGAAATCCTGTGCCGGCGAGTCGCTGTGCGACACGAGTTTCTGGCCCAGTGCCTGGATGTATTCGGTAATCTCGGGGTCGTCCATAAACGCCAGCGCGCGCCGCGATTGGCGCATCAGATCCTCGCCCAGCTTGCGTTCCTGGGCGGGCGAGATGACGGCGATGGATTCGTCACCGAGATCGGGGAGGGTGGTATTACCGGCGAACGCGATGGTGTTGCCGACATGACATAGCAGGCTGAAAAGCAGCACACATCGGCTGAACAGGCGTGGCATAGATATTTTCTATTGTAAGGCGGTTACCCACAAACTTCGATCCGCGCGTGGAGGCATTGTTCCGGGGATCGGCGCTCAATTCGGACAATATTTGTATTTTTTGCTTGTAGCCTGGGGAGAGATGTTTGAGTCGGCAGCGTTGCTTGTATTCAAGATCATGGCCCATGGCATCCAAATCATCCTTTTTCTGGCAGGGTTTCCGGCATAGGCAGTGCAGAATTTAAGAAATAGAAC
>CAYIQV010000448.1:0-1619 GCA_964365635.1 uncultured Acidiferrobacteraceae bacterium | reverse complement strand
TTCATCGTGAGCGGCAACGGCGGCGGGTTGAGCCAGACGTCGCGGTCGCCGTGGCGTTGCACCAGCGCGCGGGCGTTGCCGGGGTTGGTTTCCAGGTGCATCACGCGCGAGGTGTGGGCATACAGCACCGGGCCCTTGGCCACCTGCTCATAGGACGGCAGGCGGATCACTGTGTGTTCGCGATCAGTCTTGGGCGCGCGCTTGTGAAACTGCACTACATTAGCCGGAGGAATACCCTCTCCCTCAGGGAGAGGGTTAGGGTGAGGGGTTCTTTTGAAATCCTGCGTTGATCCCCTCATCCCATCCTTCTCCCTGCGGGAGAAGGAGTCTCCCGATTCTGCACCGCGCATCTCGACCTCACTTGCATACGGATTCAGATGCGCATGCACAGCGCCTGGCATGTCGATATGTGTGGAATCGATCTCGGTCCACTCCGGCGGCAGCGCATTCCGCACAAAGGCAGTGCCGCGCACGTCGGTAATATTGGCAATCGGTTCCTTTGCGGCCAAGCGATGTGCGATTTCGGAGATCTGGCGCTCGGCGTTGCCGTACACCAGCAGGTCCGCCTTGCTGTCGAGCAACATCGAACGGCGCACCTTGTCGGACCAGTAGTCGTAATGGGCAATGCGCCGCAAGGATGCCTCGATGCCACCGACGACGATGGGCACATCGCCGTAGGCCTCGCGCGCACGCTGCGCGTACACGATCACCGAACGATCAGGACGTTTGCCCGCCTCGCCGCCGGGCGTGTAGGCGTCGTCCGAGCGGATGCGCCGGTCGGCGGTATAGCGGTTGACCATGGAATCCATGTTGCCCGCAGTGATGCCGAAGAAGAGGTTGGGCCGGCCCATGGCCTTGAACGCCTCCACGCTTTTCCAGCCCGGCTGCGCGATGATGCCCACACGAAAGCCCTGCGCCTCGAGCACGCGCCCGATGATCGCCATGCCAAAGCTCGGCAGGTCCACGTAGGCATCGCCCGTAACTAATATGATGTCGCAGGAATCCCAGCCGAGCTCGTCCATCTCGGCGCGTGACATGGGCAGAAACGGCGCCGCGCCAAACCGCTTGGCCCAGAACTTACGGTAGGAAAAAATATCGCGCGCGGTTTGCATGGGATTGGGTGGCGCACAAAGACGCCGCTTGAGGCAGGCGCAGCAGTCTACCCGTGTACCGGGGCTAAATCTAGCAGAGGCTTATTTCGTGGTGTTTCTGATTGAATTTCCGCTATCGGCCACAACCAGATGGTCACAGTATCGAGAAGGCTAACGTTCAACTACTCTGACCCTTTGATTTCCTTGTTCTAGCCAGCTTTTCGGCCGCTGAACAAATTGCACTCTCCTCTGATACCTCAAAGGAGCCTTCAATTACGCTGTCACGATTCCGGAATGTACACTGATATTTACCGTTCACTACTTTAAGCATTTGAGTCCAGCCGTCGCTCTCAAGGTGCCTAACTACGGCTCTGGCCATGATAACGTCTTCACAATGTCGAGGTACAAACTTCTTTAAATAGTCACGCGGTCGCTTTTTCTTTTCCCACTTGTATTCAAGCTCATCATCCCAGAAGCGTTCGCCACACTTGGAGCATATGAGTTATTAGCTCTCGAAACCGTGCTCCC
>CAYIQV010000447.1:0-1626 GCA_964365635.1 uncultured Acidiferrobacteraceae bacterium | reverse complement strand
GACTTTCCCCGGATGCCTGACCGAAAATCAGGTTCTCGACGCTGATGTCCTCGTCCAAGTCTTCCCAATGAATGCCGTGGCCCTTTCCCGTCAGCCGCCAGTTATTTCGCTCTTTCTTTGTTCCGTGCATAAGCCTGGGGAACCAGGCCAAAGGCACGGATATCGTTCTGCCATCGGTCAAGTCCACGCTGAGCGTGTCTTCAGTCACGATTACGTTCTCCGCGACGGGCACTTCCGCCTCAACTGTTGAAATACGCATTCCACACCTCCTTCGGACGTAATGGTGCGTGGGACGCACCCTACATCGAATTATTCAAAAGTTCCTAACAATCAGGGCTCAACCCCTGCACACCTCGAACTCGGCCTCACGCGGCGTGCAACGTCAGCATCGCTTTGGGATTCTTCTCCACGATCCGCAGCAAGGCGCGCGCCGGGCCGGTAGGTCGGGTGCGGCCCTGCTCCCAGTTCTGGAGCGTGCGCAGGTTCACGCCGATGAGGACGGCGAACTGCGATTGGCTCAAACCCGACTTGCGACGAATCGCGCGCACGTTCGGCTCGCGGACCTTGGTCACCCGCGCCCCCGCCACCTTCTCGCCGCGCATGTGGCGCCCCATGTCCTGAACGCTGGAAACCAGTTCCGCGAATGCCTTCTTATCCATCGTGTGTCTCCTGTTTCATAATGCGCGCCAACTGCTTGAGCTGTTCGCGCGTGAGGTCCGATTGCTCGTTCTTGGCGTAGGCATAGACGAGGTAACAATGCTCCCGTCGCGCCCACCAGTAGTAAATCACCCGTGCCCCGCCGCGCTTGCCGCGGCCCGGTAGCGGCACGCGCAACTTGCGCAGGCCACCACCTCCGGGGATGACGTCGCCTGCCTCGGGGTCTGCCAGCAGCATTTCCTGAATGCCTTGTAACGCTTCATCGTCGAACAGGTCGGCCGCCACACGCGTGAAGACCGGGAGTTCGACGAAGATCATAAAATGAACGTACGCTAACAGCGTATAGTTGTCAACCTGCGACACCGCGCCAATAACACGGTGCCTTGGATAACAACCGTCTGTTCGAGCAGAATTTCCGTCCGAAAACTGTCTATCGAAAATCAGCTTTCCTTATCCAGCCAGCACACCAGGTAATAGAGCCGGAAACCTTCCGAAGATCGCGATGGCCCGATGACGCGGGCGGGGTAAAGGTTTTTTGCCGGATCGGCACCTGAAAGTGCGGCGGTTTCGGAGTCCACCACCGTCACGCAATTCTCCGGAAACCGGTCGCGGGCGCGCCGCGGCGCGTAGATCAGCGCGAAACATTCGTTGACGATTTTACCTTCCGTATCGAGGCCGATGCGCACCATGAGCAAATGCCCAGAATCAGTTGTTGATGAAAGGATTATCATACCCGCGCATAGGAGTAACAACTATTGGGCACTTCTAAAAATTAGGCATCCCTTCTCCCTTGAGGGAGAAGGCAGGATGAGGGCGAATAAATACAGGTTTTTATCCCCCTCACCCTAACCCTCTCCCGGAGGGAGAGGGAATTTATGGAGGCAGCCCATTTTCATTTACCGCGAACATCGGGGCACGTAACATGCAGCCCCATTCCATGACTTTACCCCTCAAATTCTTCGCTACCTG
>CAYIQV010000446.1:0-1630 GCA_964365635.1 uncultured Acidiferrobacteraceae bacterium | reverse complement strand
AATTCATCGTGACAAGTTTTTTTCGGGATTAGACACAGCCATTCATGGCGGACCGCAGACTCCAGGTATTTCACACCGTCGCACGCTTGCTGAGCTTCACCAAGGCGGCGGAAATGCTGCACATGACACAGCCGGCCGTGACGTTCCAGATTCGGCAGCTGGAGGAACATTTCAACACACGGCTTTTTGACCGCACCCACAATCGCATCAGCCTGACGGCGGCCGGTGATCGCGTTTTTCAGTATGCCGAAAAGATCCTCGCGCTGTATGGCGAAATGGATATAAAAGTGCGCGAGCTCACGGGCGACGTGAGTGGCATCCTGATCATCGGCGCCAGCACCACGATTGCGGAGTACATGCTCCCGAGCCTCCTGGGCACCTTCAAGGAAAGACACCCCAACATCAATTTGCGCCTGAAGGTGTCCAACTCCATCGGTATTGTCCACATGGTTGAAGACAACTCCGTGGACGTGGGCATCGTTGAGTCGCCGATCGTGAATAAAAATCTGGTGGTCGAAGTCTGCTGGCACGACAAGCTGGTGCTGATCTGCCCGACGAATCATCCGTTGGCGAAGAAATCGAAGATAAAAGTCGAGGATCTGCTGGGCCAGCCTTTCGTTTTCCGTGAGGAGGGGTCGGGTACACGCGAATTCATCAGCGAGTATCTGGAGCAGAACAACATGCATCTGCACGACCTCAACCTCAACGTCGAAGTCGGGAATCCCGAGGCTGTGAAGAGCGCGGTCGAGGCCGGTCTGGGCATATCGATTGTGTCGCAGGCGACCATCGTCAAGGAACTCAAGCTCGCCACGCTCGCCGCGCGTCCGCTGGACCCGCCGCTGGAACGGCCGTTCTCCATCGTGTTCCAGCGGCAGAAGTTCCGCCTGCGCGCCATGGACGAGTTCATGGACTTCGCTCATGAGAACTGCGAGAAGCGGGCCTTGGCTTCGCAGAACGAGAAAAAGACGCTGGGCCTCGCGAAAGAGTAGTGGTGCCGGATCGGATGGAAAAACGCCTGTTGGAAATCGCGCGGCAACTCCCCGCCGCGCAGGCCGAAGCCCTGCTGGAATTCGCCGAGTTCCTGCTCGTGCGCCACGGTGCCGTTGATAGGACACTCTCGGAGGCAGAGGAGGGCGGTGTTGCTTCAGTGGACCCCACCCCGTTCGACATTCCCCGTCCGGAGAATGAATCCGTCGTCAAGGCCATCAAGCGCCTGCGCGCGACCTATCACATGCTCGATGTCCGTAAATTGCTGAATCAGACCTCAGATCTGATGACAGCACATGTGGTGAAGGGGCGTGACAAGGTGGAAGTCATCGAGGAGTTGGAGATTTTGTTCCGCACCCATTACGAAGAGTTTACCGGGAACAAAAAGTAAGGGTGGGCACTGCCCACCCTACATCTATTTAGGGAACCTCTGATTTATTAATTTCTGACGCAGAGCCAGCCGCTCCTGCGCTCGCGGCAGTGCGGTGTTTGCCTCCCGTGCGCCTTTCGCCTCCCCGGAGGGGGTTTGAATGTCCTTGTACATCACAAAGAACGCAAAGATTTTTTCATTTATTTATTCCTGGTTTTTCTTTGCGCCTTCGCGTCTTTGCGTCAAATAATCATACCTTAGAGTATCTCCGAC
>CAYIQV010000445.1:0-1631 GCA_964365635.1 uncultured Acidiferrobacteraceae bacterium | reverse complement strand
ACATTCGCCTCCACGGTGCTAACATTGCTGGTGATTACGCTTATTTACTATATATATTTGTCTCGCCCGGTGGCGCGCTGATACGCCAGCCGGCCTGTCATTATCCGCCTGAGCCCCCTGTATATCGTGGGTTGGCGGCGGCCGCGGCGATTGCATGGGGCGATTCTCGCCACTATCATTCCCGACATCTCCACTCAGTCAAGGACGCGTACGGTTGGGCGACAGAAATACCAGCGCAAGCAATGTGTCTGTCAGCACGCCACCGGGAGGGACCCTGTCGTGAAACTTTACCACCCCAACATCAACAAGAAGTCTCGTCTCACGCGTGACCCGATCGCCACGTCGCCCGTCGACAGGCTGCGCGACTTGGACCCGAAGCAGCTCAAGTTCCAGATCGCGGCGGCGCTCAAAATCCAAAACGACTACTACCCGTGCTTTGACTGGGCGTTCCCACCGCCCATTAAACAGAAAACACCGGGGTCGCTGTCACCGCAAACGCTGTTTCAGCATCCCTCGATAACGCCCGGGCGCTACAGCGTCTACCTCCACACACCGTTTTGTCAGTCATTGTGCAAATTCTGTTACTACCCGGTGATCCCGGGGCAACACGCGGAGGAGATGGAGCGCTATGTCGAATACCTCACGCGCGAGATCGCCTTGTACGCGCCGATGCTGGCGGACGAGCGCTGCGAGTCGGTCTATCTGGGCGGTGGCACACCCACGCATCTAACCAACGCATTATTGGAAAAACTGCTGACCTGTCTCCAGCGGCATTTCCGGCTCACGCACGACGCTGAAATCACGATCGAGTCGGCGCCCGGCACCATCCCCCGCGACAAACTCGCGCTGCTCAAGGAGCTGGGCGTCAACCGTCTCAGTTACGGCATCCAAACGCTCGACAGCGCACTGCTGGCCAGCCTTAATCGAAATTATTCGGTGCCAGCGGCGATGCGCGAGCTGGAAGACGCGGCATTCCTAATCGGTAACGTCAACATCGACACGATGTACGGCTTCGACGGCGAATCGGACGATGCGCTGCTTAAAACACTCTCCGCTTTCGTGACACTCGGCATCCCGTGCGTGTCGATCTACTCGCTCGACGGGCAACGCTGCAACAGCGAACGCATCCGCTATGAACCGAGCAAGGACCCGCATTTTGAGCGCAAGCTTGGGATTTTCCGCGACGCCCGCGCGTTCCTGCGCGCACAAGGCTATGAACCGGTGCTGCAAAACATTTATCTACAACCGAGCCGTGCCTCGTACCGACATCAGCTGCGGCGCTGGGAGAACGTGCCGCTGGTGGCGCTCGGCATGTCTTCCACGGGTTACGCGCCGCGTTTGATTTATCAAAACCAGCTCTCGCTCAAAAACTATTACGCGCACATCGACCAGGGCAAGCTGCCGATCATGGAGTCGGAGGAAATCAGCGAGGAACTTGAAATAATGCGCGAAGCCGTGAGCCAACTGCGCTTCACCGCGGTCGACCTGGCTCGCTTCAAGAAGAAATACCGCGTGGATCTCGGGTATGTCTTTCACGACCTCAGCCTCGCGCTCGCCGAGCTGGGTTATCTGCAAACCGAGAACGGAACGTGGCGGCTCACCGATAAGGCCGCGCCGTACAACAACATCAT
>CAYIQV010000444.1:0-1632 GCA_964365635.1 uncultured Acidiferrobacteraceae bacterium | reverse complement strand
GGGAAGTTGGTGAGAATCCATATTTCAGTCGAGGCGAGGTCGCTCACGGCCATCCTTGGCCTTCGCGACACTTGTGCATCCTGCACGTCGCCGCGCGCGCCGTGCGCGACTTGGGTAAAATCGAGGGCGCTATGATACCCGGAACTTCTGTTTTACGGCAGACCCCCGACTGGCAGTCGGAATTGGCGCGCGCCATCACCGACCCACAGGCGTTGCTGACGCTGTTGCATCTGGGGGCGGAGTACTTGCCAGCGGCCCGGGCCGCGGCCCGTTTGTTTCCACTGCGGGTGCCGCGCGGCTTCGCGGCGCGCATGCGCCCCGGCGATCCCCATGATCCCCTGCTGCGGCAGGTGTTGCCGCTGGGCGAAGAATGTCTGACCCAAGAGGGATTCGGTCCGGACCCGGTCGGCGATGCTGCGGCCATGGTGGCCCCGGGCGTGTTGCACAAATACGCGGGGCGAGTGCTGCTCACGGCCACCGGGGCGTGCGCGGTCCATTGTCGCTACTGTTTTCGGCGTCACTTCCCCTATAGCGAGGCCAATGCCTGCGCCGAGCATTGGCAGGGAGCGCTGACTTACGTTGCCGGCGATAGCACCATCGCCGAAGTGATCCTGAGCGGCGGCGATCCGCTGATGTTGTCCGATCGCCGTCTGGCGGAGTTCACGGAAAAACTCGCCATGATTCCGCATGTGCAACGCCTGCGGATTCACACGCGCCTGCCGATCGTGTTGCCGGAACGGGTTTGCGATGAGTTGCTCGCCTGGCTTGGCGCAACGCGTCTCAAAACCATCGTCGTGGTGCACGCCAACCATGTCAATGAGATCGACGCGGCGGTGCGTGCCGCCATGGCGCGATTGAAAGCCGCGGGGGTTGCGCTGCTCAACCAGTCGGTGCTGTTGCGCGGCGTGAATGACAGCGCCGAGGCCCTGGCGGAGTTGAGCGTATCGCTGTTCGACGCCGGGGTGTTGCCGTATTACCTGCACCTGCTGGATCGGGTTCAGGGCGCGGCGCACTTTGAGGTGGACGAAACGGCGGCGCGGGATCTGATGACAAAACTCAACGCGCGTCTGCCGGGCTACCTGGTGCCGCGGCTGGTACGCGAAATTCCCGGCGCGCCGGCCAAGGTGCCTGTGCATTTTCTATAATTGCCTCTCCAGACGTTTCGGCCGCACCGGTCGAGCGCAAGACCGATCCTGCCCAGATCTCCCCTGACCAGATTCGAAGGCAGGTGCTTGCCGCGGTCGGCAGGACAACATCGTGCCTGACTGCCCTGCGGGAGGAGACGCGGAAATTGCAGAATTAGACGTAATCACTGATTCACAAGTCTGGTTTGTATCCCGGAGCGACAGTGCTGGTGTTGGCTGATAGCACGGGGTTAGAATCGTTCACGATGTAAAGGATGTTTTCACGATGTGAAAATGGTAACCCTCAGCGGATATGCTGACATCTGACAAGGAGAATAGTGATGGCGAAAAAGATCCCGAGTAAACCCGAAACCAAATCATCCCAGCGCCCTTTGTCCCGCCGCAAATTTCTCGCGGCGACGGCGGCTTCCGTCGGCGGCGCTGCGGCTATCGGTTTCCCGATGATTTCCCGCGCTGATACCATCAGCATGAAGTGGCAGTCGACCTG
>CAYIQV010000443.1:0-1639 GCA_964365635.1 uncultured Acidiferrobacteraceae bacterium | reverse complement strand
TGGTCAGTGTGGCGTTCTTGGCGCCCACTTCACCACCCGACACCGGCGCATCAACATATTCACAGCCGAGCTGATTGATCTTGGCGGCGAACTTCTTGGTTTCGAGCGGGGAAATCGAGCTCATGTCCACCACGATCTTGCCCTTGGAGAGACCCTCGGCTACGCCACCCTTGCCGAACAGGGCGGCTTCGACGTGCGGGGTATCGGGCACCATGGTGATGATGATCTCGGCATTGGTGGCGACTTCTTTCGACGACTGGCAGGCGATGCCTTTGTCACCGATCAGATCCGGGGGAATGCTGGGGATACTGTACAGATATACGGTGTGGCCGCCCTTCATCAGGTTCTGGGCCATCGGGCGCCCCATGATACCGAGACCAACAAATCCAATTTTCATGGCTCTTCTCCTTTAATTATTTAGTGCAACAGATAAGCCGCGGCCCAACCGAGGCCGGCCGTCGTGATGGTGGCCGGCTTGTATTCGCAACCAATCCAGCCATCGTAACCGATCTGATCGATATGTTTGAACAGGAATGGATAATTGATTTCTCCGGTGCCGGGCTCGTTGCGCCCCGGATTGTCCGCGATCTGGATGTGGCGGATGCGGGAAAGATTTTTCTTCAGGCTCGCCGCCAACTCGCCCTCCATGCGCTGCATATGATACACGTCATATTGCAGAAACAGATTATCCGACCCCACGTCGTCCATGATCTCCAACGCCTGCGCGGTGCGCGACAGATAGAAGCCTGGAATGTCGAAGGTATTGATGGGCTCGATCAGGAGCCGGATGCCGGCGGCTTTGAGCTTGTCGGCGGCGAAACGCAGATTGGCGACAAAGGTCTTGCGCAGCGCGTCCGGCGCGGCGTCTGCGGGCGCGATCCCGGCCAGGCAATTGATCTGCTTGCACCCAAGCGCCGTAGCAAATTCGATGGCCTTGCCAACGCCATCCTGGAATTCACCGACGCGCGCGGGCTGGCACGCGTTGCCACGATCACCGGCAGCCCAATCGCCAGCGGGTAAATTATGCAAGACCTGGGTCAGCTTGAGCGCCTTGAGCTTTTCCGCCAACTGGTTTTTATCGTAAGCGTAAGGGAACAGATATTCGACACCACGAAACCCAGCCTTGGCGGCGGCGTCGAAGCGGTCCAGAAAATCGACCTCATTGAACAACATGGTCAAATTGGCGGCAAACTTGGGCATCGTCGGTCCTTTCTTTGAGGAATCTCTGAACTTATTAATTTCTGACGCAAAGTCGCAAAGACGCAAAGATTCCTTCAGTTATTTTTCCGGATTTTTCTTCGCGCCTTTGCGCCTTTGCGTCAAGTAATCATAATTAATCAGACCTTCCTTAAATATAAAATTGAACGTCGCGGCGGAATCAGGCCGCCTCTGTCTTTTTCTCCGGTTTGCGATCGAGAATTTCTTCGAACTCGGTAATCTTGTCGATCTCCGGGCCCATGGAGATATTGGTCACGCGCTCCGTAATCACTTCGACCACGACCGGCACACTTTTCTCCTTACTCAGGCGCCGCGCTTCCTGGAAAGCGGCTGCCATCAGTTCCGGATCGAAGATGCGCGTGGCGAGACAGCCCATCGACTGCACGGCCTTGACGTGATCGACACCATAGTCGCCGATCTC
>CAYIQV010000442.1:0-1641 GCA_964365635.1 uncultured Acidiferrobacteraceae bacterium | reverse complement strand
GTTGCCACACAAATCAACCGTCTGGTCGCACAGCAACTTCAGGCAATTGAAAAAGCCGCACTGCAAACCGATGGCAGCCTGCAACGCATGACGCCGCAGGAGCGCACGCGCAAGGAAGAAGAAATCCGCTTGGCGCTCCCGGGAGCGATCAAGGCCAATCTGGTCCCGCTCGACAGCATCAAGACCCCTGACGCCCAGAGCCTGATTGATCCCGCCTGCCTCGATCTGGTCCGGCGCATGGCCTCCCCGGATGCGCCGTTGTTGCCTGAGTTTCATTCCCTGCAAACTCCTTCCGAGCACTACGATCTGGCGCAGCCGGTACGGGATGCCAACCAGAAGTTGCTTGGCTATCTTCTCGTGAACTACTCGCGCGATGCGCTGCAAACGATCATTGAGCAGTCCCTGCCCTCCGGCAGTCACATGGAATTACAATTGCCCATTCCGGGAGACCCGGCGCATACCATATTAACCGCCGGCGATCCTCCGGCCGCCAACACCGGCGCTGTCACCACGGCGCTGGGCAACACGCCGTGGACACTGGTCTACTGGCCGCGCGAACCCATGCCGGCGTTGTTGGCCGGAAAGCGGGTGTACCTGTTCACTCTCATGCTGCTCTTCGCCACCACCGCCTGCGCCGCCCTCGCCGGCCTGTACCTGAAAACAAAAAATTCCGTGCGCGACGACATCCAGTCCCTTATCCGCCTGTTCCGTGACCTGCGCGACAACACGGTGCGTGTCGAATACCCGATGGCACTCAAGGAGTTCTCCGGGATCTTCGGCTACCTGCGCGACCGGGGACAGAAACTTCACGAGGAAAGAGAAAAACTGAGAGACATGGGGCTGATGGACCACCTCTCGCAGCTGAGTAACCGCCGGCACTTTGAGATGCGACTCAAGGAACTGTTCGACGCGTCGAAGGCCAATGGTCCCTCTTCCGTTCTGATCATCGACATGGATCACTTCAAGGCGGTCAATGACAAGCACGGGCATGATGCCGGTGACGCCCTCATCGTCGCCTTCGCCAACGCCGTGCGCAAGGTGGTACGCCAGGCCGACGTGCTGGCGCGTCTCGGCGGCGACGAATTCTGCATCATCTACGCCTATGCCCCCATGGAGAAAGCCAGGGTCCTGGCGGAACGCCTGCGCAAACAGTTGCCACGCGAGATGGCGCTGACCAAGGGTGTCATGCATCAACTCCGCTGGACCGCTGGCCTGAGTGTCATGCATGACAAGGACACCAAACCCGATGATGTGTTATGGCGTGCCGACCAAGCCCTGTTCCAGGCCAAGGAAGCAGGGCGCAACATCACCCGGATCTACGATCCCGTGTCCGGACTCCCCGCCAAACCCTCGATCATGGCGAGCTAGGGATATTCTTGAATACTAGTTTTTGACGCAAAGTCGCAAAGACGCAAAGATTTTTTCATTTATTTTCCGGGCTTTTCTTTGCGCCTTCGCGCCTTTGCGTCAAATGATCATAACTAATCAGACCTTCGATTAATGGCCGCCTCGCCACAACCGGAGGCATGCGCTAAACTCGCGTTCGTTCCGTTAATAACCCGAAAAAACGACCATGCCCAAATCCAATACCCCGCCGACACCGGCCACTGCTTCGCTTCCGCCGGAAATCTTCAAGGCCTA
>CAYIQV010000441.1:0-1653 GCA_964365635.1 uncultured Acidiferrobacteraceae bacterium | reverse complement strand
TGTCCTCACAGACCCCGGCGAAAGCACGCGATTCGATGGTCGCGGTGCCGATTTCCTCATAGGAAAACCAGCGGAACAGTTCACCGAAACCGGGAATCGGTTTGGTGATGAGCGGCGTCAACGCTTCCGGAGTGATGTCGCGTTGGGTAAGGCCGGTGCCGCCGGTGGTAATCACCGCATCGACGTTCTTGTCGGCGACCCAGTTTCGCACCTGCGCACGCACGGCCTCGATATCGTCCTTGAGAATGGCGCGCCCCGTGGTCTTGTGGCCGGCGGTTTCGAGCCGTTCTTGAATAAGATCGCCGGAGGTGTCGTTCTCGCGCGTGCGCGTGTCCGACACGGTCAGCACCGCGACATGCAGGGGGACGAACGGGCCTTTGGATTTTTTGCTCATGCCTTTTCAGGACATTATTCCGTCGGTGGCAGGTGCACAAGATTGCGCAAGGCCTGCACATCACGCACGGTGATGTGATTGCCATGGACCTCGATCAGGCCGCCCTGGCGCAGCTTGGCCAGGATGCGCGAGAGCGTTTCGGGCTGGATTGCCAGACGCGAGGCGATCACACCCTTGGGGGTCGTGAGCTGCACCTCGGGCGAGGTTTTTACGTCGCGCGGAATCTGTTCCAGCAGGTACGCGACCAGGCGGTAGGTGGCGTTCTGCAGCGTCAGGCTTTCGATCTGGTTGACCAGCATGTGCAGCCGCCGGCTCATGGAAGCGAGCAGCCCGAAACAGGCGTCGCTCGATTCGTGCAGCATGCCCAGGAATTTCTTTTGTTCAAAGGCATACAGTTTGGCGTCGCTCACGGCCTCGGCGCTGACCGGATAACGTCCCTGGGTTCCCATGAACATGACGGCTTCGGCGAAGGTCTCGCCTGGGCGCATGATCTCGATGATTTTTTCATCTCCCTCGGGGGACAGGCGAAACAGCTTTACCAGACCTTCGCGCAGGAAGAAGAAACGCTCCGCGGGCTGCCCGTGCCGAAACAGCGAATCACCGGGACTCAAATGGATGTCCTGCATTTGACCGATCAGTTGCAGCAGATACGGATCGGGCATCTCCGCAAAAAGGTAAGCGCGGCGCAGCTCGCGGGCAGGGTCCAGTGATCGGCTCATGGTGGCGTATGATAACCGCAGATGCAGGGTTGACCAAGGTCAAAGCCAACCTGTGCGCGCTGCTTAACAGTAGACATCTTTGGATCAAACGAAGTCGTGGTGTGGTGCGTTTTTAGGCCACAGCGCAGGCTGCCCGGTTTCTGGAGGTTGATGAGATGAAGGTCCAATTGCTGGTTTCCGAGACATGCGCCCCCTGTCACCAGGCTGAAAAAATCTGGCGCGAGGTGGCGTCCGATCTCAATCTGGATTTCGCGGTCGTGGATATGGAAGGCCCAGAGGGACGCGAGCTGGTGGAGCGTATTAAACTCAAAACCATCCCGGCCGTGGTGATCGATGGCGATCTGGTGGCGATCGGCGTGCAGAGCCGGGAGGAAGCGCGCGAGTTGGTAGACATGCTTTCCGGCGAACCGTAGCGGGTGGGCGATACCCATCGCCCGTACGTCAGCTGTCTGGTCCTTCAAATCAAAATACGCTAACGTCTTGCCTTATTCTTAAGGCAAGACGAACGTAGCGCAGCGGAGTAGGGCTTCCGATATGACA
>CAYIQV010000440.1:0-1654 GCA_964365635.1 uncultured Acidiferrobacteraceae bacterium | reverse complement strand
CAAGGTCGAGCACATGCACGTGGCTGTGTATCGTGGGCAGTGTCGTGACGATGGCCGGCCGGTCGATGCCGGGCAGAGTTTTAAGCACGAAGCGCGCGGTGGCCATGAGCGCGCCGGTTTTGCCGGACGAAACGGCGGCCTGCGCCACGCCTTCCTTGACGAGGTTGATGGCCACACGCATGGAAGAATCTTTTTTTCCGCGCAACGCCTGCGCCGGCGGCTCATCCATGCCAACCTGTTCGGCGGCATGATGAATGGCAAGACGTTCATGCTCGCTGGCGTGCTGCTTTCCGAGCTCGGCAAGAATCGTCTCGCGTACGCCGACGAGTATCAACTTCAACTCAGGTTGGGTTTTGAGGATCGCGATCGCCGCGGGCACGGTGATGCCGACACCGTGGTCACCCCCCATGGCGTCGAGGGCAATCGTGATCAAGATTTGTTAACCTCTGGAGGGTTCAGCCAGAATCCCGGATTACTCGGGCTTGGTTTCAATGACCTTGCGGCCGCGATAGTACCCATCCGCGGTGACATGGTGCCGGCGGTGTTTCTCGCCGCTTGTCTTGTCGACGGAGAGAGTCGGTTTCGTCAGCGCGTCGTGTGCGCGCCGCATGCCGCGTCGGGATGGTGATACTCGGCTTTTCTGTACGGCCATGGTAAATCCTCGTTAAAAGTAAAATCCGTATTATTTCGTTCGTTTCAACTCACTCAAGACTGAAAAGGGATTTTTTTTCGCCTTTCCCGCTCTTGTACTTTCCTTGGCTGGCCTCGCGGCACCAGCCACATGAACCTTGCCCGGACACTTGTTCAGGTCATGCAGGGGCACCATCGGCATGGCCAGCAATAATTCATCTTCCACTACACTGCTGAGCAATAGTGGCTTATCCACCACCATCACATCGGCTTCCAGCTCCGCCAAGGCCGGATTGTCTCCCGGTCGCATGAACATGAGCCTTGGCGACACCTCAAGCCCAAAATCCATTTCATCGAGACAACGCTGACACACCACACGCAGTTTAACGCTCAGATCGCCGCGCATCTCATACAATCCCTCGCCCTCGCTACGATCGAAGGAGAGATCGACATGGACGTCGCCAGAGCTATCCAGGCAGGCCTGTACCAAGCGCGGCATACTCTTCAGCGGGAGCGTGCCGGTCAGCCGTGCCCCCCTTTCAGCCAGCTGGATCGGATCAATCGAAGCCGGAAGGGTGCCAAACATAGGCCGCGCATCATATATTCCGGACTAACTTGTGTCAAAATAGACGTTTACCGGGGTATGGGCGGGCGGGATTATTGACACACCCGGCCCCTTTCCGTACAAAGCATGTCCAGTATCCGGTCAGGTTTCCGGGCCAATCCAGCGGAGTTTCAGCGTGATTAAGAAGATTCTCGTTGCCAATCGCGGCGAAATCGCGGTGCGCATCGTGCGCGCCTGCGCCGAAATGGGTATTAAGTCTGTCGCCATCTATGCCGATGCCGACCGGCATGCCCTGCACGTTAAAAAGGCAGATGAATCCTACAATGTCGGCCCCGACCCTGTCGGCGGCTACTTGAACGCCCATCGTATCGTGAACCTGGCGGTGGCCAGCGGCTGCGATGCGTTGCATCCGGGGTACGGATTTCTTTCCGAGAATCCGCAACTCGCCGAGATCTGCGC
>CAYIQV010000439.1:0-1655 GCA_964365635.1 uncultured Acidiferrobacteraceae bacterium | reverse complement strand
CCAGGCGATTGGCGATGGGCGCGTAGATTTCGAGCGTCTCGCGCGCGATGGCGCGGCGGCGCTCGGGCTTGAGCGCGCTCAGGGTACGCATGTTGTGCAGGCGGTCGGCGAGCTTGATCAGGATGACGCGGATGTCGCTCGCCATGGCGAGCAGCATCTTGCGGAAATTTTCCGCCTGCGCTTCTTCCTGCGACTGGAACTCGATGCGGGTAATTTTGCTGACGCCGTCGACAAGTTCGGCAATGTCTTTCCCGAACTCGTTGGCCAGTCCTTCCTTCGCCGTCGGCGTGTCTTCGATGACATCGTGCAGTATCGCCGCGGCGATGCTCTTGGCGTCGAGATGCATACCCGCGAGAATGCGGGCGACTTCGATGGGGTGGTAGATGTAGGGTTCACCGCTGATGCGCTGCTGCCCGTCGTGGGCCTCGGCGCCGAACAGGTAGGCACGATAGACGTCAGCGACGTCGCGGGGCTCGAGGTAGGTTTCGAGAAGCGTGCACAGGTCGCTGATCTGAAACCGTTGCCAGCCGGCCGCCGGGCCGGCTGAGGTCATCGGCTCAGGCTTCGCTTCCCGGCTCGGAGGCGGGGGTGGCGGCAGGTCCGCCTGCTTGGATTTTCTCGAATGTGTCATCTTCTGCCTCAAGTCCGGCTTGCGGCACGTCGTCTTCCAACAGGGCGTTGGTGACAAATCCACCGGCGATCTCGCGCAGGGCAAGAACCGTGGGCTTGTCATTTCCCTTAGGGACGCACGGCTCGGCACCCGCAATCAACTGGCGCGCGCGCCGCGTTGCCACCAGCACCAGCTGGAACCGGTTATCTACGTTATCCAGACAATCTTCTACCGTAACACGGGCCATACCTGAAAACCTCGAAGGTTAAAGACAAGAAACGCGGCCTGGGGCCGCGGCGTTAACAACTACTAATTACGTTCTGTGGGATGAGTTACCCGGCACACAGGAAGCTTATACGGTTTGATCTTACTGATATAAGGTCGTTTTTTCTACCTATTCCGCCAGAAGTGCCGGAATATCCACGGTCACCGGCCGGGGGCCGGGCCTTTCCCCCCTTATTATGGCCTTCAGGTCAGTCAAAGCGGCGGCAAAATCGTCGTTAACCACCACCCAGTCGAACTCACGGTAATGGCTCATTTCGGACACCGCCTCGCGCATGCGCCGGGCGATGACCTCGTCCGAATCCTGCTGGCGGTGGCGCAGGCGCTCTTCGAGCGCCGCCCGCGACGGCGGCAGGATAAAGATGCTCAGCGCCTGCGGCATCTGCGCTTTGATGGAGCGCGCGCCCTGCCAGTCGATGTCCAGGATCACGCTCTTACCCTGCTTGAGCAGGCTCTCGATCACGGCGCGCGAGGTGCCGTAGGAATTTCCGAAGACCGTGGCGTGTTCCAGAAACCGCCCGGCGGCGACCATCGCGTCGAACTCGCTGCGGCTGACGAAAAAATAATGCACGCCGTTCTGTTCGCCGGGACGCGGGGCACGCGTGGTGTGTGACACCGACACACCGAGGTCCGGCAAGATTTCGATCAGCGCCTTGGCCAGACTCGATTTGCCCGCGCCAGAGGGCGCCGAGAGAATAAAAAGTTTTCCGGATGGCATGGGTTCTGAATCTGGCCGGGTTTCTTATTCGATGTTCTGTATCTG
>CAYIQV010000438.1:0-1665 GCA_964365635.1 uncultured Acidiferrobacteraceae bacterium | reverse complement strand
CGCCCGATCCCGTGCCGACCCAGGCCCAGGCATGCAGCTACGTTACCAATGATGTAGCGGGCATAAGCGATGAGGTGCAGCTCACGGACGAGATCAAGAAACTGGCGGAGAGTCTTTCCTATTCCCCGGTAAAAATATTCCAGTATGTCTCGAACGAGATCCAGTTCGAGCCTTACTTTGGTTCACTCAAGGGAGCGATGGGCACGCTCTACAGCAAGGCGGGTAACGCCACCGACCAGGCCTCCTTGTTGATAGCGCTGTTGCGCGCCTCGAACATCCCGGCGCGCTATGTGTATGGCAGGATCCAGTTCGACAATGATCCGCGAGTATTAAGCTGGATCGGCGCCAAGGCACTGGCTGGCGCCGATGGAATTCTCGGGCGAGGACAGATACCAGGCGGTTACGATAACGCCACCAATCATATCGAATTCGATCATGTCTGGGTCGAGGCCTGCGTGCCCTATGGCAACTATCGTGGCACGGGAGTCGACAAGACTGGTTTTCGCTGGATACCGCTCGATGCGAGCTTCAAGGAGAAGGTCTACCAAGCCGGGATCGCCACCAATGTTAATTTTGATTACACGAGTTACATGGCCAAGCGTACCAATGGCCCCGACAGTCTGCCGCACGAGTATTATGCCAAGCAGGTCGAGAGCGCGATCAAGACTGTAGCACCCAACTACAGCAATAACACTTTGCAGGATGTCGGCTACATCGGCGCCCCGTTGCCACGCACGGTTGACATTCTGCCGGCGTCGCTGCCATACAGCGTCAAATATTTTATCTCTTGGGGATCGGGATCCGCCGAGACAGCGGAGGTACCCGATTCACATCGGTATAAATTCGAGATAACAACGACCGGGTTCTCTTCACCCGTGACGTTGTCCATGCCGAAGACCGTCCTGAAGCGCGTGACGCTTTCCTATCGCGGAGCGACCAGCGCCGACCAAAGCACATTTGATAATCTTGTGAACACCAACCAGAAATTCACCTATTGGACTGTAAGTTTTTGGCCCTCCGGCGAGGTTACGACATGTTATCTCTATTCCGACGGCAGCTCCAATTGCCCCACTAATGTTAAATTTCCACAGTATATGGTGCCGGTTATCACGCTTGACGGGGATGCAGCCAACGCAATAGTCGGTAGCGTTCCTTTTAGTGCAAATCCGTCATCACCCCCTCCAGGGGCTATACCTGTTAGTTATAGTTGGTATTTCGTGCCACAAGATTTGACCGTGAAAATAAAGCTGAACACTACCGAAATCAATTCGGCCACATTTCCGAAAACAATCAACGTATATGACCTATACGCCATCCAGGCTTACGCCTTTCAAGCCTCTGACCGGCTGCTGACAGAACGTGCGACCAGATTGATCAACACGGTGAAAGCAGTGTCTGATCCCAACACAAATCGGGACGGGACGCTGGGGGAGTTTCTGCACTTGGCGGGCCTCAAATACATGCGATACATCACCGACGCCAACAAACGGATTGGGGAACTCGATGGAGGTTCAGGATTCAGCGGCAACCATCTGGGCATCGCATCCGCCCATTTGCACCTGCAGTATTTGTTTGATCTGCCATTTTCTGTCTCAACCCCATTTTTGAGGGATCTGCTGGTGGATGTCCCCGGCGGCCGCTCGCGGAATGTGGACCTGAGCACCG
>CAYIQV010000437.1:459-1678 GCA_964365635.1 uncultured Acidiferrobacteraceae bacterium | reverse complement strand
CATGCGGGGCGAGCCGCGCACCATGCAGGCCGACCCACACTATGACGACGTCGTCGCCGAGGTCGCCGAGTTTCTGCGGCAACGGATGCAGGCGGCGCGCGCGGCCGGGATTCCGGCTAACCGGATGCTCATCGATCCGGGTTTCGGCTTCGGCAAGACGCTGGTGCATAATCTAGAATTACTGCGTGGCTTGAGGAAACTGACAAGCTTGGGCGCGCCAGTACTGGCGGGCCTTTCGCGCAAATCCATGATCGGCCAGGCGCTGGGCCTGCCCGTCGAGAACCGGTTGCACGCGAGCGTGGTCCTGGCCGTCCTTGCGGTGCAAAATGGCGCCAGCCTGGTCCGGGTGCATGACGTCGGCCCCACGGTGGAGGCATTGCGCATGTGGGTAGCGGTGTATCCGAAGACAGCAGGAGAAAAGGATAATGAGTAACAAAAGGCGGTTTTTCGGAACGGACGGTATTCGTGGCAAGGTGGGCGAAGAGCCCATTACGCCCGAAACGGTAGTGAAGCTGGGCTGGGCCGCGGGCCGTGTGTTGGGTCACGGCACCAGCGATCACGCCAAGATTCTCATCGGCAAGGACACGCGCATCTCCGGCTATATGCTGGAATCCGCGTTAGAAGCGGGGCTTTCCGCCGCCGGTGTGGACATCCGCCTGCTCGGGCCAATGCCGACCCCCGCGATTGCCTACCTCACGCGCACGGCGCGCGCCCGCGCCGGCATCGTGATCAGCGCCTCGCACAATCCCTACGAGGACAATGGCATCAAGTTTTTTTCCTCCGAGGGCACCAAGCTGCCGGACGATGTCGAGCTGGCCATCGAAGAGATGATGCAGCAGCCGCTGACCACGGCGGACGCCGCCGCGCTCGGCAAGGCCAAGCGCTATGACGACGCCGGTGGACGTTATATTGAATTCTGTAAAAGTACATTTCCCCACAAGCTCGGCCTGGAAGGACTGACGATCGTTGTCGACTGCGCCAATGGCGCGGCCTACAGCGTGGCGCCGCTCGTGTTCAGCGAGCTGGGGGCGAATGTCATCCCTATCGCCAACGAACCCGACGGTTTCAATATCAATCGTGACTGCGGTTCGACGCACCCCGAGTTGCTGGTCAAGACGGTTCTGGAAAAGGGCGCCGATCTTGGTATTGCGCTCGACGGCGACGGCGACCGTGTGCTCATGGTGGATGCCAGCGGCGAGATCATCGACGGCGACCAGAT
>CAYIQV010000437.1:0-449 GCA_964365635.1 uncultured Acidiferrobacteraceae bacterium | reverse complement strand
GCGGTGATCGCGCTCGCGACCATCGGATTCGTGGTGGTCGGGACGCTGATGAGCAACCTTGGCCTGGAACAGGCGTGCACGGCGCAGGGTATTCCCTTCCGCCGCGCAGCGGTGGGCGACCGTTATGTATTGAGCATGCTGAGCGACAACGGCTGGGAGCTGGGCGGCGAAAGCTCGGGGCATATCATCTGCCTCGACCGCAGTACCACCGGCGACGGCATCATCGCGGCGCTGCAAGTGCTGGTGGCCGTGGTCGCGTCGGGCAAATCGCTGAAGGACATCAAGTCGGGCATGGAGACCTATCCCCAGACCATGATCAACGTGCGCATGAAACGGCGCTTCGACGTCAAGGAATCGCGCGCGGTGCAGCAGGTGATCAAGGACGTGGAAAAGGAACTCGCCGACAAGGGCCGCGTCGTCCTGCGCGCCTCGGGCACGGAGCCGCTGAT
>CAYIQV010000436.1:0-1681 GCA_964365635.1 uncultured Acidiferrobacteraceae bacterium | reverse complement strand
TATTGGGCCAGCAGCGCCACGAGCCGTTCGCCGTGACGGACGAGTTGGTGGCGTGCCGCTTCCTGCCAGCCGCGGTCGGCGAGCGCCAGCATGGCGATGTGGCGCGACGGCGCCACCACGGTCCAGGGGCCGAGCAGCGCATGCAATGCTGCGAGCAGGCCCGATTCGGCGCAGACAAATCCGACTCGCGCCCCCGCGAGACCGAAGAATTTTCCCAGCGAGCGCAACACGATGAGTCCCGGCCGTGGACAATGGGGTGTGAGACTGTGCCCCGGCGTGGCGTCGATGAAGGCTTCGTCCACCACCAGCCAGCCCCCGCGCGCGGAAAGTTGCGCATGCCAACGCAGCATGGTGTCTGTTGAGAATCTTGCGCCCGAGGGGTTGTTCGGGTGAATGACTACCAGCACATCCATCTCTGCGGCCGCGGATTCCAGCGCATCGGTTGATACCGGTGTTACGTTGTGGCCGGCTCGTTTCCAGGCGTGGGCATGTTCGTTGTATCCAGGCGCGATCACGCCCACGCGGCAGCGTGGGCGCAACCGGGGCAGTGCCTGGATGGCGGCCTGTGAGCCGGCAACGGCCAGTAAAGCGCCGGTACCATAATATGCACGCGCTGCTTGTTCCAAACCGTCATCGTCTTCCGGCAGTCGCGCCCATGCTGTGGCAGGTATTGCCGGAACCGGCCAGCCATGGGGATTGATACCGGTGGAGAGGTCAAGCCAGTCGGCGAGCGGAATACCGTAGCGTTCAGCGGCGGCACGCAGTTGTCCACCATGCGGCAGCAGGTTCGCGGTATCAGTGTGAAGCGAAAAATTCGACAAGCGTCGCTCCTCCGGCCAGCGCCACGAGCCAGATTACCAGGCTATGGCTGATCAATTGCAAGGCGCCATTTATATCGGTGGCATCCGGTGCGCGTCCTGCGCCGAGCGGCGTGCGCTCCTGCATGGCGCCGTGGTAACTGGCCGGCCCACCGAGCAAGACGCCGAGACTGCCGGCGCCGGCGGCCATCACCGGCCCGGCGTTCGGACTCTTCCAGAGCAATCCTTGCGTGCGCCAGCAACGCAGCGCCGTGCGCGTGCGGCCGGCCAGCGCGTAGCTCAATGCGGTGAGCCGCGCCGGAATAAAGTTCAATACGTCGTCGAGACGCGCCGCCGCCCAGCCGAATCGGCGGTAGCGTTCAGTGCGGTAACCCCACATGGCATCGAGCGTGTTGGCAAGGCGATAAAGCACGGCGCCCGGCGCACCCGCCACCACAAACCAGAAAATGACACCGAAGATGGCGTCGTTGCCGTTTTCCAGTACGGATTCCACCGTTGCCTTCGACACGTTGGCCAGATCAAGCGGCATGGTGTCACGGCTCACGATCAGGCCGACGCATCGGCGCGCCTCGGGCAGATTCTTGGCGAGCAACGCATCACGCACGTGTTGAGCATGCTCGCCGAGACTGCGCCTGCCGATCGCGAGATAGAGCAGCAGCCCGTCGATTACGATGCCGCACGGCAGGAAGCGCGTGAGTGCGGCGAGCAGGGCGAACGGCACGAGCAGCACGAGTACCGCCAACGCACCGCGCCGGACTGAATCCGCATACCAGCGTTGTTCAGTCGCCTGCGCCAGCTGGCCGAAACCGATCAGCGGATGAAAGCGACGCGGTTCGCCGAGGAGTGTATCGAGGGCGAGGGCG
>CAYIQV010000435.1:0-1685 GCA_964365635.1 uncultured Acidiferrobacteraceae bacterium | reverse complement strand
TGGTTTCGAGTTTCCGGATAGCGGCATCGTAGGCCGCGTGGCGGCGGCTTTGATAAAGCACTGGGCCGTCCCAGTGGAGGCCAAAGCCTTCGAGTGTGCGGAGAATATTGCAGGTGGCGCCCGGCGCGGCGCGCGGCGCGTCGAGGTCCTCCATGCGCACCAGCCATTCGCCACCCCGGTGCCGTGCCTGAAGGAAGCTGCCCACCGCCGCCGCCAGCGATCCGAAATGCAGTGGGCCGGTGGGAGATGGCGCAAAACGGCCGCGACAAGGTGGTGCTATTTCTGGAGGGCCGTGCATAAATGCTGTGGTTATTATTACATATGTTTACTGGTGAATCACTTGTGTTTAACCTTGGATACTCTCGACTCAGTCTAAACAATGAACACGCCACTGCCGCAACAGAGCCTGAAGCACAAAACCTCGCGCCTGAATTTCGCGGCGGCGCTGTGTGACTTCCTGCCGCCCGCGTCGATTCTGGCCACACAGGAAGACATGCAGCCCTACGAGTGCGACGGGCTGTCGGCGTACCGCCGCATACCGGGCCTGGTCGTGCTGCCGGAAACGATCGAACAGGTACAGCGCATTCTCAAACTGTGCAGCGAACAGGACGTGCCCGTGGTCGCACGCGGCGCGGGCACGGGACTTTCCGGCGGGGCCTTGCCGCTCGCAGAGGGTGTGTTGCTGTCCCTCGGCAAGTTCAACCGCATTCTGGAAATCGACCCGCTCAATCGCACGGCCACCGTGCAGCCCGGGGTACGCAATCTCGCCATCTCCGAAGCGGCGGCGGGCCACAACCTTTACTACGCCCCCGATCCGTCGTCGCAGATCGCCTGCTCCATCGGCGGCAACGTGGCCGAGAATGCCGGCGGCGTGCATTGCCTGAAATACGGCCTGACCGTGCACAATGTCATCGGCCTGACGTTTATCACCATGGACGGCGAACGTGTCACCGTGGGCGGCAAGGGGCTTGATGCGCCGGGTTATGACCTGCTCGCGATCATGACCGGCTCCGAGGGCATGCTCGGCGTGATCGTCGAGATCATCGTGAAGCTCCTGCCCAAGCCCGAACGCGCGCAGGTCGTGCTCGCTGTCTTCGACGATATCGAAAAGGCCGGCGATGCCGTGGGCGCGATCATCTCCCGCGGCTTCGTGCCCGCGGGGCTTGAAATGATGGACAACCTCGCCATCCGCGCCGCCGAGGATTACGCCAAGGTCGGCTACCCGGTCGAGGCTGCGGCCATCCTGCTGTGTGAACTCGATGGCACCGCCGAAGAAGTCTCCGAGGGCATCGCGCAGGTGCGCGAACTGCTGCTGACGCAAGGCGCCACCGAAGTGCGCACCGCCAGGGACGACCAAGAGCGCCTGCGCATGTGGGCCGGGCGCAAGGCGGCGTTCCCGGCCGTCGGACGGCTTTCGCCGGATTACTACTGCATGGACGGTACCATACCGCGCAAGCACCTCGCCAGTGTGCTGAAAACAATCGGCGACCTGTCGCGCGAGTATGGTCTCAGGGTCGCCAATGTTTTCCACGCCGGCGACGGCAACCTGCACCCGCTGATCCTCTATGACGCGAGCAAGCCGGGTGAACTGGAAAAGACCGAGGAGCTGGGCGGCAAGATTCTGGAATTTTGCGTGGCCGTGGGCGGCACCATCACTGGCGAGCACGGCGTGGGCGTGGAGAAGA
>CAYIQV010000434.1:0-1704 GCA_964365635.1 uncultured Acidiferrobacteraceae bacterium | reverse complement strand
GATCGAGATGAAAATAATGTTGTCGATGCCCAATACGATTTCCAGCGCGGTTAACGTACCCAACGCTATCCATGCTTCGGGACTTGCCAGCCATTCAAACATCGGTTTCTCCCATTTTTCGATTTAATCCCTGCAAACATAATATGTAATCGCGGACGCTCAGGACAAACGTTGACGGCTCAGCTCAATTCGAATCTGGAAACCTTACGTTTCGGGTAACCGGCAGCAAACAGCGGTGCGACGAAGGAGCGCCGCTGTTTGCTGAGTTGACACGATTATTAGGCCGATTTCTTTTCGCCAAAGTAAATATCTCTTGAGAAGCGAATTTCTTTAAAGCGCTCTAGTCCTGGATACGGACGAGCTATGCGCTCGTCGCCGTGATATTCCACCCTATAGGTCTTGTGGTGCAAATCTGGCATGAATGGACCCGCCTCAATAAGAAGGACACCTTCCTTTAATCGATATGAGTGAATTAGATGTTCACGTACCTTGTCGCATACATAATTCGCCGCTCTTGTTAGTTCCAACATCAGATCCTCGACAAGTGCCACGTGAAAATGAAATTGATCAGCGAGTCTGTTATATCGCTCTTCATTCCATTCGTTGATCTTATAGAATTTCTCAGTTTGTAGAATTTCATCGCCGCGCTTCACAACGTGCTCGTGAAACTGATTCTGAAAGTCTTGCAGGACTATTCGAAAGTTAGTAAACGCATCTTCCAAGGCGGGGTACCTTTTGGGCCAGATTCTCGACAGCAGCCAGTCTCTTAGTTCAGCTAATTGTTTATCCATTTTTATGCTTAAAGATGGCTGGCCGTGAAATAAAATCGTTGAAGCCCACTGCTTCCAGTCATCAAGGTCCAGCTTTTCTTCCCATTCATCAACATAGTCCGCGTAGATCTCATCGTCTTTTTGTTTCTTTTCATCGTAAGTGACTAATTTTTCCTTAACCCATTTTTCATGGTCGTTCTTGACTTGGTGTAAGACCTCTACAGTGAATTTATTCGGTTGGTCATCTATTTGCTTGTGGTGGACGTTGCAGAGAAGCAATAGATTCGCGTATTTGTCTCTCTGTTTCGCTGTTAATTCCGATTGTCCACGAGGACCGTCATTTTTTTCGGCCACTACGTGGCAGGCCTCGCCCACAAGCGACGGATCATCAGCCTCACTTGCGTCCATCACAAGCTCCAACTTGCAAATGGAGCACCGGCTTGCTGCACGACCCCATAACATTTTTTGCGTCTTTACAGATATCGCCATAGCTCAGATCTGACTCACGCCCTTGGGCCTAACGTAATTATTAGATGTCACATCCTGACATATAACTTGGTCAGCTGACATCCAGCTTGGTGGGGCCATGTGGCGATAAGCGTTTTTCCAACAGATGCTTAGGCTGTGTTGTGCGTAATTTATACAGTATTAAACGATCCGCCAAACCCGGCAGACAGAGCCCGGATTGCCAGAGGAAAAAGTCTTCCGAACCGGTCATAATCGCGCGCATGGCTGGTTCACTCGACACGCTTCCCGCCCGCGCCGCGCTGGTTGAGATCGCACGCGATTTCCATGCGCGCGGCTGGATGCAGGGTACGGCGGGCAATCTTTCCGCGCGCGAAGATGCCAATCATTTCTGGATCACCGCGAGCGGCAAGCCCAAGGGCCGGCTCGACGAGAACGATTTTCTGCTGGTGCGCGTGAGCGACGGCGC
>CAYIQV010000433.1:0-1707 GCA_964365635.1 uncultured Acidiferrobacteraceae bacterium | reverse complement strand
GTGTCACGACCACCTATTGGCAGTCGGCCATCTGTCTGGCGACCGGGAAATCACCCGGCGCCATCGGTTCGGCGCACCCCTTGAGCGCGCCCTATCAGGCGATCCAGACGCAGGACGGTTGGATCAACATCGGCGCCGCCAACCAGGCGAATTGGAAACGGCTGGTCGAGGTGATCGAAAAACCGGAACTCGCCAACGATCCACGCTTCACCGATAACGCCACGCGCATGAAAAATCTGCCGGTGCTTATTGAAATTCTGACCGAGCGTTTCCGCGCACGTACGACGTCCGACTGGCTCTCACGACTCGAGGCCGCGGGCGTCCCGGCGGGACCGGTGCTGTCCATCGGCGAGATGCTCAAGGACCCGCAAGTGCTGGCGCGGGACATGGTGGTGGAAGTGAAACACAGCCGTCTCGGGACCATGAAAACACTCGGACCGCCGGTGAAGTTCTCGGCCACACCCGGCAGCGTGCGTCATGGCGCGCCGCAATTGGGCCAGCACACGCGCGAGGTATTAAAGGAATACGGTTACAGCGAGGCGGAGATCGACGGACTCACCAGCAACGGCGACGTAATCGTCATGTAAGTTTCACAATCTTCAAGTTAGGAACAACTTGGAATCATACCCTTGATACTTCGACAGGATTACGCTCGGGTGCTCAGACAGTAACGAAAAGCTTGAGCGGCGCGCTGTTTTTGCGCGTCCACCTCGAAGCGCAGATTAGAACGTTTATTTTCCCGCATAACGAGCGCGCCGAATAAGACCCAATAGTCCACGCGCCCAAACAAGAGCCAAAAACCTATAACGAGTTCGACCACGGTACTCGCCATACTTGCAATATTCTCCGGTGAAAGATGAATAGCTCCAACATCGATGTTTTTTAAACGGAGCGCAAACGCGTGAAGCCCAAGACCCTCGGGGCGGACAAGGGTTACCACACGAAGAACTTCGTCGCGCGCCTGCGCTGCCACGGCAGCGTCCCGCACATAGCCCGGATCGAAAGCCGAAAGACCCCGGGCCTCGATGCCCGCATCACCCGGCACGAGAGCTACGCCCTGAGCCAGCGTAAACGCAAGCGCATTGAGGAAATCTTCGGCTGGATGAAGACCGTGGGCGGCTTGCGCAAGACTCGCGTCCGGGGCATCGAGCGTACCCAACTGCTGGCGCATCTCGCCGGTACCGCCTACAACCTGCTGCGCATCAGCCGGTTGTGTCCCGCGACGGGATGAGTCCGTCCACGGCGCGAGCAACAGGGGAGCGACGATGAAGCCAGCACCGAAAAGAAACACCGCCATGCCGAAACAGCGGTCGACCGTCACCACCACGGTGGGAGATAGACCCTTCGGGAGTGATCCGTTTTTCATTTCTTTGGGTTTTTCAGCAGCCTGCTACTTTTCATTTTACCCACGCAACATCGAATAACAATAAGCGATGGAATGCTCCATCGACCGACATCCATCTTCCTCGTGCGCGGCGGGGCACTCCATTTTCATGCTAACGGATTTTTTCGATGGAACATTCATAATAAAGTGGTTTCCTGGGAATTATAATATTGACGTGCTCATTAGAGTTGAATAGCACCTTATATTCAACGCCGTCTCTCACACGGAGGCCGACTGATTCCAGCGCAGACCTTGGCGAATCGATCAGCTTCTGCATGATGCCAGGACCGTATTTACCAGCCCAACCAGGCTGGGCGATTACA
>CAYIQV010000432.1:0-1708 GCA_964365635.1 uncultured Acidiferrobacteraceae bacterium | reverse complement strand
CGACGAGTCGGACAAATCCGGCATGCGCATGGTGATCGAGCTGAAGCGCGGCGAAACCCACGATGTTCTCCTCAATAATCTCTACGAACACACGGCCATGCAGAGCGTGTTCGGCATCAACATGGTGGCGCTGGTTGCCGGCCAGCCGCGGCTGCTGAACCTGAAAGAATTGCTGGAGTGTTTCCTGCGCCACCGGCGCGAGGTGGTCACGCGCCGCAGCATTTACGATCTGCGCAAGTCGCGCGCCCGCGCCCATGTGCTGGAAGGTTTGGCAGTGGCGCTGGAGAGCATCGACGACATGATTGCCTTGATCAAGTCTGCCAAGGATCCGGACGAGGCGCGGGTCAAGATGATGGCGCGCACCTGGCCGGCGGTGCTTGTTGGCAAGATGCTGGCCGCCGGCGATACCAATATCACGCGCCCCGAAGGGCTCGATATGGCGTTCGGCCTGACGGCCAAGGGATATTTCCTGACGGAAACGCAGGCGCAGGCAATCCTCGATCTGCGCTTGCACCGTTTGACGGGGCTTGAGCAGGAGAAACTGCGCAGCGAGTACAGCGAGATCCTTAAAACCATTGCCGACCTGCTCGACATTCTGGCCGACCCTGACCGCCTGTTGCGCGTGATCCGTGAAGAGTTGATCGCCATCCGCGAGCAATACGGAGACAAGCGCCGCACGGAGATCGTGCAGAGCCGCGTGAGCCTGAGCGTGGAAGACCTGATCGCCGATGAAGATGTGGTTGTGACGCTGTCGCATACCGGCTATGTCAAATCGCAGCCGCTCGCGGCCTATCGCGCCCAGCGCCGCGGCGGGCGCGGCAAGACCGCGACCAGCATGAAGGAAGAGGATTTTGTCGAGAAGCTGCTGATCGCCAACACCCATGCCACGATTTTGTGTTTCACCAGCTTCGGCAAGGTGTATTGGCTCAAGGTCTATGAAATTCCCCAGGCCGGGCGCGGTGCGCGTGGCAAGCCCATCGTCAACCTGCTGTCGCTATCGGAAGGGGAGAAGGTCAACGCCATTCTTCCGGTGAATGATTTTGCGCAGGGCGGGTTTGTCTTCATGGCCACCTCCGACGGTACCGTGAAAAAGACGGAGCTGACCGAGTTTTCGCGTCCCCGTTCCAACGGCATCATCGCCATCGGCCTGGAGGACGGAAATCGTCTCGTGGGCGTGGGGCTGACCGGCGGCAAATGCGACATCCTGCTGTTCAGCGATTCCGGCAAGGTCGTGCGCTTCCTCGAAGAAGACGTGCGCCCGATGGGCCGCAGTGCCAAGGGCGTGCGCGGCATCCTGCTCAAGAAAGATCAGGCAGTGATAGCGCTGATCATCGCCTGCCCGGACGCGCTCAGCGAGGGCACCACCGTGCTTACGGCGACGCGCCATGGCTTCGGCAAACGCACCCTGCTGTCGGAGTATCCGTCACACAAGCGCGGCGGGCAGGGCGTGATCTCCATTCAGGTCAGCGAGCGCAACGGCAAGGTCGTAAGTGCTTGTGTGGTCGAAGACGTGGATCAGGCGATGCTGATCACGAGCGGCGGCACGCTGATCCGTACCCGCGTGAAAGAAATCTCCACGGTCGGGCGCAATACCCAGGGCGTGCGCCTGATCGAACCGGACGAAGGCGAGCATCTGGCCGGCATGGAGAAGGTGGCCGAGTCGGACGAAGAAGATTAACAGACAGGATTAACAGGATTCACAGGATTA
>CAYIQV010000431.1:0-1718 GCA_964365635.1 uncultured Acidiferrobacteraceae bacterium | reverse complement strand
GATAGTGCGAAGGAAGCGGCTCTGCAACGCGACGCCAAGAGATTGTTCGGGCTGTTCTTCGTACTGGTCCTGGGCGGAGCAACGGCGGCAGTATTGCCAATAGGGCTGTTGTGGGTGGGAGATGCGCTTGGCATCATCTCTCTGGACGACGTTCTGGATATCACTCTTTCCCCCGTGTTTCTAATCACTAGCGGTGTGCTCATTATTTTTTTATTGCTGCTTAATATCAGACGGGCTCCCGGAACAGGCAGTTACCCGGTATTGGATCGGCTTCTGCATCACGTCGCTTTCCATACCCATATGGCCCAGATTCCGGTTGCCGATATCGAGGACCGCATTGTTGCCAAACAGCTGGCGCCGTGCAAGGTCGATCGGCCTGTATTTATTACCGCATTGCCGCGGGCCGGGACGACCCTGCTCTTGGAGTGTTTTGCCCGTATGCCGGAATTTGCTTCCCACTGTTACCGGGATATGCCCTTCGTGCTCACGCCCTGTCTGTGGAGCCGCTTTTCCATCGCCTTTAGACAAACGAGCGAGCTGAGAGAAC
Organism: uncultured Acidiferrobacteraceae bacterium; assembly: GCA_964365635.1. Taxonomy (GTDB): domain Bacteria; phylum Pseudomonadota; class Gammaproteobacteria; order Acidiferrobacterales; family Sulfurifustaceae; genus Sulfuricaulis. The sequence continues at coordinate 1,171 of CAYIQV010000431.1, read as the reverse complement.
GGGCTCACGGGGACGGCATGCTTATCAATGTTGACAGCCCGGAAGCACTGGAAGAGGTGCTTTGGAAGACTTTCTGGCGGCGTCACTACCACAGCGATCGCATCACCCCGTGGCACATTGAAGAACATGATGAATTTGAGGAATTTTTCCGCAACCACATGCGGAAGATTATGCTACTGCGCCGTGGCGAGGGTGCACCGGAGGCACGCTATGTATCGAAAAACAACCTGAACATCTCGCGCATCCCGACGTTGCGTCACTTCTTCCCATCATCGGTGATCATCGTTCTCTTCCGGCAACCGCTGCACCATGCGGACTCCTTATTGAAACAGCACCGGAATTTCCTTCAGATACACAAAGAAGATCCTTTTGCATCCAAGTATATGCGGGCGATCGGTCACTTTGACTTCGGCCGGAATCTGCGCCCTATCGACTTCGATGGCTGGCTGGATAAACGTGTGTCAAAAGAAGCTGACAACCTGGCTTTCTGGATGGAGTACTGGGTGGCAAGCTACCAGTACCTGCTGACAGCAAACGTCGAGGGCGTGCACTTCCTCAGTTACGAATCATTATGTGAGAATCCCCAACAGACACTGAGCGTGTTGTCAGAAGTGGCCGGGGTCCGCGATACAAAAGCGCTGCTTGAGTCTGAGTCCCGCATTTATCCGCCGATGGAGCGAGAAGTGGATACCAGCGATATACCCATGCCTCTCCAGCAGGAAGCCAACGACCTCTATGCCAGGCTGAAACAAGATGCTCTTACCTGAAGGGTAGTGTGAGATCATCCGCCGCCTGGAAACCTCGCCGTCACAGTTCTACCGGCTTCTCGATCAGACCAATTACCGCAAGTCGCTCGACAAGCTGCTCTCCCTGCTCCACGTGCTCGACTGCGATGTCGATCTCATCGTGCGGGCCAAGAGCGCCTGATAGAGATATTGAGGCAGGCAGCATGGGACACACAATATCAAGTATGGCTTTGATTACGGTGCTGGAGGCAGCCGAGCGATAATGTTAATGCCGTTAATGCCGGGGAATGCCGGGGCCTTATTCTGGGGCGCGCTTTAAGGCAGAATCCCAGAAATATGAAACTGCAAAGTTCGCACGCCACCATGACAAGGAGCACCAATTGCTGACCATCGCCCTACCCAAAGGCAGCCTGCAGGAGCAGACG
>CAYIQV010000430.1:0-1723 GCA_964365635.1 uncultured Acidiferrobacteraceae bacterium | reverse complement strand
CCGCGTACTGGCTCGGCAAAGCCCTGCGCCAGTTCGGCGATCAGAGTTCCTACGAAATGCTGGCCCAGGGCAAACAGCGGGAGGTGCTGGAAGCGCTCACCGGGATCGACCACGGCTTTTTCGCCTAGGCCGAGAAGGAAACGGTGAATTTATTCCATGGCTGATATCACGACCATCGATGATCGCTCGCAAGTACTCTCCCGCGCGCTCCTGCGTGCCGCCGGGGTACTGGGGATCGGCCAGACAGAACTCGCGCAGGTGCTAGGACTAGATCCGGCGTCTGTCATCCGGCTGTACGCGGGTGAATATTGGCTGGCCCCGGACCGCCGGGAGTGGGAACGCGCGAGCTTGTTGCTGCGTCTGTACACCGGCCTAGACACCATACTGGTGGGCGATGCCGTAGCGCTGCGGGCCTGGATGCAGCAGCCTAACGCCGATCTCGGTGCCGTGCCGGCCGCGCTGATCACCCAGGCGGGCGGCCTTACGCGGACGGTGGAATATGTGGAAGCACACCTGGCACGCTGACCGGCGTTTTCAAAGTTATTTGGAAGGTCAACATGACTCGTAAACCGAATCCAAAGAACAGGCGCCACGCACGGCCCGGACGGAAGTCTGTCCGTCAGAGTAACCCCAACCCCGAGACCGAATTCAAAAAATCCGTGCTCAGGGTCCGCCTCGATGCCTTCCAGATCGCGGCATTGAAAAGGTTGGCGAAAGAACACGGCACCACACTGGCGCGTGAGTTTGACCATGCCGTCGACGCCTATTTTCTTGGCTTGAGCCGAGAGGAGGTCCAGATACTCGATGCGCTGGTTGATCAACTCAGAGAGGCCACGGCCAACGCCAACAAGGCGCTTGATGCCGCATTGCGAAAAACCAGAAAGACCCACACGCATACCATCCGAAAGAAGCAGTCAGGCCAGCAACGATAAGGATCAATCCCGGTTGCCACGTAATCGACCAGTACGGCACGGAGGAAAAAGATGAACGCAAATGAACTGGCAAGACTAGTCGAACGCCATCGGTTTCAGCATGGATAGAGGCATGCCACAAATCCCGCTCGGGAGCGTGGGTGAGTTCCGGATGTTCGGCCTGACCCTCCCCGGCATCGAGGATGTCTGGGGGTCCCCGGGCGCCGGTATGTCTGCCGGTGGGGACCGCGCTGACGCTCCTGCTACGTATTTTCGAGAAGTGGCAGCTCGACCCAAAGACCCAGGCCCAGCTGCTCAAGGTCAGCCCATCCACCCTCGAGCGTTACCGCCGCGGCCTATCCGGCCCGCACCGGCACGAACAACGGCAGCGCATCGGGGACTTACTTCGCTGCTACATGGTCCTGCGCGTTCTCTACGTGCACAACCTGGAGCTGGCGGACCACTGGCTCACGCGTGCCCACACCCGTTTCCGCCCGAACCCCGTTGCCTACATGATGCGTCACGGCACGAATGAGGTGATGCGGTACCTGCACGGGCAGTTGGGGTAGCCATGCGTATCACTGACACAACACGTTATTCACTCTTTGAACAGCGGTTACATCAGGAGGACTTATGGGTTTTCGGATCGATGCAGTACAGCGACGGGAAATGTCGGATTGGACATGCTGGGAATGGGACATAAAAGGAATTTACGGACAGGGTATCTATGGCACGCTCCTGACAGGGCCCGGCGGACGCGGGCTTTACCTCTTTAAATGGCCCAGCCGTCCTGACGATAACCTGCGGACCCC
>CAYIQV010000429.1:0-1726 GCA_964365635.1 uncultured Acidiferrobacteraceae bacterium | reverse complement strand
TCAAGAATAAAATCGCCGTGACCGGACATTCTCCCGGAATTTGCCTGTTTTCTCGCAAAATCTTCCGGCCGTGGCACACCTTTGCCTGCCTGTTTTTGATCGCCTTGTCGCCGCGCCAGTCTGGTATCCGTTAAAAATACCCTTGTTTCAGGAAAGGCTCACAAAATTTGAGCTGGTTTCCGGGTTTCGCTCGGACATATACTTAAAATCATGTCACCACAAATGAAGTTTGTGCCATGTTGAATCTTGGACATCTGGTCAACGTGGTACAGCAAAACTGTCATATCTCCGACGCCCGGCACGCGGGTGACTTCACGCTCTGTATCTTTCTCCTCAAAATGCGCGAATTCTACCGCTGGGAACACGGCCTCCCCCTGGCGCAGGACCTGCCCAAGAATGAGGTCGGGGCCTGGTTGCAGGAACGCGAAGAAATGTGGGAGCACCTGGAATCAAGCAATTTCGAATCCCTGCCACTCGAGAGTGGCGCCTGCGACCCGTTTGACGCCGAGGCCATCAATCGTGAGTTGATCCCGCAGGGATACATCTACAGCGGCGGTTATGGGCGATTCCACAAGCCGCATTTTTTTCTCGGACAATTAATAAGGAAGGAGCATCGCGCAGGCCATGACATATACATCTCCTCTTGCGAATACGCCCGTGATCTCGAGGCGCCCCCAGCAGTGCTTCAGGGAAAAACCATCTTTATCCGGCAGGAATCGGCGCAGCGCTTTCTGTGGGAGAAAATCGAGGAACGCCGCTGGGCCCAGAAAAATGACGCCATGGACCGGGCCCTCGCCTGTTACGCCTTCGACCAGGATGCCGTCACGGCGCTGGCGCGAATGACACACAGCGAAACCGAGACCATGATTCTGCATGAGCTGGGCGAAGCCTTGGCGGGCGAACAATTGGGCGATGACTGGCACCAGATGCTGGGCACACTGTCGCGCTCAAAAGCCGAAATCATGGTGCGCGCCGTGCGTGACATCCTGGCCGACTGCCTGTCCACCCTGCCCGGCCTGCTGGCCGCGGAAAACCACGCCGCGATCCATTTTTATTTTGCCAACTACGGCGGCATGCGCAAATATCTTTTTCCCGAGGCGGTCGAGGCTTACCGGCGTTACGTCGATGAACACAGCCCGGAGCCGTTGCACGCTCTGGTAGAAAAAGGAAAGACACGCTGGCAGCACACCGCGCGCCAGATTCTGCAACTGCATCAGGAACAGGGCGAGGCGGCCAGCGCGGCCATCGAGAAACTTCTGGAATTTGTGCCAACCTTCAACTTCCCGCGCGCCCCGCAGGCATTGAAATAATCATGAAACTGAATGTCGTTGTGGATGACCGCGTGTATTCCATCGAAGTGCCACCGGACATGCTGCGCGAGGCCGAAGAATTTTTTCAGAAAATGGACCGCGATATGGATCGTGGTTGGCAGATGGGCCCTGAATTTATCGAGAACCCGGGCAACATCCAGCGCTGCCAGATTGCCGCCGACAAACTTCTGGTATCGCTCAGCACGGCGAACGAGACGCTTTCCATGCTGATGGCCGGATACATTCTCAAGCATCTGCCCGGCGTGACGGGGGTGCGCATCGATACCGGCGGCGAGATGCTCCTGACGGAAATGATTTACGAAAAAGAACCAGGACGCGCGCCAACACCACTCGCGGCGGCCTCGCCGCGAACCGAAAGGCTGTCCAAAATCGATGCCATGGAACAGGCGGGTAAA
>CAYIQV010000428.1:0-1729 GCA_964365635.1 uncultured Acidiferrobacteraceae bacterium | reverse complement strand
GTTTCGTCGATGATGGGGAAGGTGGTGGTGAGGACCATACAGGCGCTGCCGAAGAAGCCCCACTCGGCATCAATACCGCCCACGCCGGTGTGCACTGCGCCAAAGTGGCTGGCATGGCCGTTGGTGTCCTGCGTAACGCCAATGACGATACCGCCGTCCTGACCCGGAGCGAACGCGGTCTTCTCGGACGCCTGAACAATGCCATCACCGGTGGTGTCCATCGAGAAGTAGGTGCCGGTTACGTCAGTGGCGATACACTTGCCCTTGGTACTGTAGGCGGCGCAATAGGTAGCACCCGCCGTGAACTGCAGAACCGTTCCGGTGGAGATAGCAACGGCTTGGGCTGCGCCGGTGTGCGTCAGGCCCGCGAGCAATAGGGCAGCGGCCAGCGGCTTGTATTTACGCGACGCCGCCGTCAGGAATGTGTTGTGATTGTAGCGCTTCATGATTTAAATCCTCCTCACATCGTAACCCGGGCTGAAACTATTTTTGCGGCTTTCACCATCGGCCGTTCCGGGGAATGATAAACAATATCCGTCAAATTTTTTGTGCCTGTCATTTCGATCACAGCGTAAAACCGATGCCGATGCTGAAGGCATTCTGGTACATCTCGATGCTGCCGGTGAGCGGCGTGCCGTCGGGGGCATTTTTTGTCGTAATGTAGGTCGGTCCCGATTGCTGGAACGTGAAGGCGTGCATGTAGGCGAAGTTCAGCTCCGTCCCCCGGTCTACCTTGTAGGTGCCGCCGAGCGTCATGTGCCACTGGGTGGTCGCCGGCGCGAGGAGGTTGAACAGGATTTCGCGCTCCTCGGGAATGGGGCTCTTGCCGTAGTTCCACCCGGCGCGCCAAGTCCAGTTGCTGTTGTGCGCGTACTGGAAGCCCAGCTTGTATACCGTCTGATCGTGCCAGCCGAAGCCCAAGCCCTCGTCTGCACCGAGGCCGTTGACAGTGTCGCTGACGGGCGGCCAGCCAGAAGAGCCGGGGAGGTTGGGGCCTGGATTGGCGATGGATTTGACGTCTTCGTAGTATATGCGGACGATGTCGAACGCCGCGAGGATTTTCGGCGTGATTTTGAGCGAGGCGCCGATCGCGGCGTTACCGGGCGTGTCGATGTCGCCGTGTCCGGCGAAGAGTTCCTTGTAGTGGTCGAACGGCTTCATGTGAGTCCGGGTAGTGTAGGCCGCGCCCAGTTTGAGGCCGAGGTCCTTGTAGGAACCGAGCCAGCCGAAACGCATACCCAAGCCGTAGCTGAACTCGCTGCCCCGGTCGGTCATGTCCTTTGCAGGCTCCGCTCCGGGGGTGAAGGTGTTGAATTCGCTGAGACCCCAGGCCTTGAAACGCTGGGCGCCGATGATGAGGTTGCCGCCGACCGTATGCGTGTCGTTCAGGCGTTGCGCGAGCGTCGGGTTCATGTTCGCGATCATCAGGTTTACGCCGACGTTGCCGTGCGCCGGGTTATAAAGGTTTGTCCTGTAGTTGCTGCCGCCGCCACCGACCGGTACGAAGCTGAAGCCCATGATGGTTTCATTGTCGATGGGCATTACCATGCCCATCGCCGGCATCAGGAACAGATCGGAGGAACTTTCTACGCGCGTATTGCCAAGTTGCGCGGCGGCTTTCGGGATGAACAGTGTTCCGTCGATGTCCGCGCGTGTGCCCACTTCCGCGATGGCGGCAGGGTTGTAGGCACCGGTAAAGGAATCCTGCGGATTCGCGATGGAGGCTCCG
>CAYIQV010000427.1:0-1743 GCA_964365635.1 uncultured Acidiferrobacteraceae bacterium | reverse complement strand
TGCTCCAGCGCCAGGTGGGTGTTCCCCTCGTAGAAGAAGAAGTCCTCGCGGACGAGCGGCGGCTGATCCGCGACCTCGCCCACACGGCTTTAGACGAGGATGATGTTGAAGATGCCGCCGCGCTCAGAAAACTAAGGCCCGCCAACCTCGCCCCAGTGCTGACCGCCGCGCACGAGTTCCTGCACGTGATGCACTATCTGTACACCACTCAGCGGGAGGGTGCCCGTGCGGCGCGCGAGCTGCTGGCCCGAAAAGAGCGTGTTTCCACCGGGGAATAGCTGGAGTTTACCTTAATTAGGTAATATTATATAATTGTTGGTGATTTCATACAAATAAGGAGCCTACGCATGGCAACTACCAACAATATCCCGGTCATCGCCTACCTGACGCCGGAGCAGAAGAAGGCGCTGGATCAGCTCGCCAAGGTCACGCGTGTCCCCAAAACAGTTTACATGCGCGAGGCCGTGGACGATTTACTGAAGAAATACAAGAAACATTAACCAATCAAATCAACCAAGGAGATGACAGCACATGAAATCCGTCATAACTAAAATCCTGATGACTACTACGCTACTCTCTGCAATCGGTCTCACCGCTTGCGCATCTCTACACGGGGAGCTACCTACGGACGAAGAGTTGGTGGGGGCGGATTACGGGTCTCCCATCTCGCAGCAGGAGGCTGTGAGGCAGGCTAAAATCTTTCTCCAGCATGAGTTGAAAGACCCCGGCTCAGCAATGATCGACTGGGGTCCGATAAAGAAAGGCTGGACCGGTTATTACAATACCCCATTACAGTTCGGGTATGTCTTGAGCGCGAACATCAACGCTAAGAACAGCTACGGGGGCTACACAGGTTATCAGCAACGCCAGTTCTGCTTCCTCAATGGAGTGATAAGCAGATGTCTACCCCGTACCGGGACAAAGAATTGAAGTGGTGTTAGCACATAGGAGACTGCACAATGAGAGCCGCGATCTACGCCCGTTTCTCCACCGACCTGCAAAGCGACGAATCGACCGAGGATCAAGCGCGCGTCTGCCGCGAGTACGCGCAACGCGAAAGCTGGGAAGTAGTCGGCACCTATGAGGACAAGGGCATCTCCGGTGGAGACACCGAACGCGCGGGATACCAGCAGATGCTCGCCGACGCCATCACCGGGAAATTCGACCTTATCTTGTGTGAGGATGTGTCCCGGTTGTGGCGCAGCGAATCGGAGCAGACGCGTTGTGTTGAGGAACTGCGCTATTTCGAGAAGCACGTTGTCGGCATCAATGACGGCATTGATACGCGACGCGAAGGCGTCGAGTACTTACTTGCCATCAAGGGTGCGCAGAACGCCGGTTATCGCAAAGAGATTGGCAAGCGCACCCACCGTGGACAAATGGGCCGTGCGCTACAAGGCAAGAGCGCGGGCGGTCGCGCCTATGGCTACCTGCCAATCTATGAAACTGTGACCGATGCAAAAACAGGTCGCCCGAAAGTAGTGCCCGCGCGCCGCGAGATTGTGCCCGAACAGGCGAAGGTCATACGGCAGATTTTCGAGTGGTACGCGGACGGCTATAGCCCCCGCTGGATCGCCAACGAACTGAACCGCCTTGGTGTGCCCTCCCCCGGCGCAACGTGGAAGCGCAATCCCGACGGCAAACGCAGTGACGGCAAGTGGCTTGCGAGCGCCATCCACGGCGACCCGAGCAAGGGCGTCGGCATCCTGAACAATGAACTGTATATCGGGCGGCAAGTCTGGA
>CAYIQV010000426.1:0-1747 GCA_964365635.1 uncultured Acidiferrobacteraceae bacterium | reverse complement strand
TCTACATCGGCGCCGAGGTGGACGCGGGCGACATCCTGGTGGGCAAGGTCACGCCGAAAGGCGAGACGCAGCTGACCCCCGAGGAGAAACTCCTGCGTGCGATCTTCGGCGAGAAGGCCTCGGACGTGAAGGACACGAGCCTGCGCGTGCCGTCCGGTATTTCCGGGACGGTCATTGACGTGCATGTGTTCACCCGCGAGGGTGTGGACAAGGACGCGCGCGCCAAGAGCATCGAAGAGTCCGATCTTGCCAGTGTTCGCAAGGACCTCGACGATCAATTTCGTATTCTCGAAAACGACGCCTACGCCCGTCTCGAGCGTCAGCTGGTGGGCAAGGTGGCCGACGGCGGACCGGCGGGACTGAAGCACGGCGACAAGATCACCAAGGGTTACCTCGAGGAGTTGCCGCGTCAGAAATGGTTCGACATTCGCTTGCGCAACGAGGAAGCGAGTCAGGCCCTGGAACAGATTCGCGGCTATCTCGCGAAGCAGAAGGAACTGTTCGAACAGCGGTTCACCGAAAAGAAGGCCAAGCTCACCTCGGGCGACGATCTGGCACCGGGCGTGCTCAAGATGGTCAAGGTGTATGTGGCGGTGAAGCGCCGCCTGCAGCCGGGCGACAAGATGGCGGGACGCCATGGCAACAAGGGCGTGATCTCGCGCATCGTGCCGGTCGAGGACATGCCGCACATGGCCGATGGCCGGCCGGTGGATATCGTGCTCAATCCGCTCGGCGTGCCCTCCCGTATGAACGTGGGGCAGGTGCTCGAAACCCACCTTGGCTGGGCCGCACGTGAACTGGGCGAGCAGATCGGCCGCATGTTGCAAGAGAGCCGCAAGGCGGAGGAAATCCGCCGGTTCATTGACCGCGTCTATAACCAGGTGGGCAAGAGCACCCGCAAGGAAGACATCAAGTCACTGACCGATGATGAAATCCTCGAACTCGCGTACAACTTGCGCAACGGCGTGCCCATGGCCACACCTGTATTCGACGGCGCGGCCGAAGAGGAGATCCGTGAGATGCTGGATCTCGCCGGACTGCCGCGCTCGGGTCAGACCACACTCTATAACGGTCGTACCGGCGACCCGTTCGATCGTCAGGTGACCGTGGGCTACATGTACATCCTCAAGCTGAATCACCTGGTGGATGACAAGATGCACGCGCGTTCCACCGGTCCGTACTCGCTCGTGACGCAGCAACCGCTCGGCGGCAAGGCGCAGTTCGGTGGCCAACGCTTCGGTGAAATGGAAGTGTGGGCGCTGGAAGCCTACGGTGCGGCGTACACGTTACAGGAAATGCTGACGGTGAAATCCGACGACGTTAACGGCCGCACCAAGATGTTCGAGAACATCGTCAAGGGTGACCATCGCATGGAACCGGGCATGCCCGAATCCTTTAACGTGCTGGTCAAGGAAATCCGCGCGCTCGGTATCGACATCGAGCTGGAGCAGGATAAATAGCATCGCTGAATTTTGAGGAGATGATACCTTGAGAGACTTATTCAATCTTTTCAAACAACCCGGAAAGTCCGAGGACTTCGACGCCATTCGCATCGGACTGGCCTCGCCGGAAAAAATCCGTTCCTGGTCTTTCGGCGAAGTGAAAAAGCCGGAGACCATCAACTACCGTACGTTCAAACCGGAGCGTGATGGCCTGTTCTGCGCCAAGATCTTTGGCCCGGTGAAGGACTATGAGTGCCTGTGCGGCAAGTACAAGCGCCTCAAGCACCGCGGCGTGATCTGCGAGA
>CAYIQV010000425.1:0-1748 GCA_964365635.1 uncultured Acidiferrobacteraceae bacterium | reverse complement strand
CGCCGGTTTTCGAGTGCAGGCTACAGGGAATAACGCTTGTGGCTGACCGGGATCAGTTGGCCTCGGTGATGGGCCATGTTGTCCGAAATGCACAGGACGCCACTCAGGAAAACGGACACGTCATTATCAGGCTGCACAAGATCAACGGCCATGCCGTGGTCGAGGTGGAAGACACGGGCTGCGGTATGGACGAAACTTTTATTCGCGCACGTCTTTTCCGGCCATTTCAGACGACCAAGGGGCGCTCCGGCATGGGCATTGGGGTTCATGAGGCGCGTGAATACGTGCGTTCACTCGGTGGCGAAATAAATGTTCAAAGCCGACCGGGCGAGGGTACGATCTTCCGCATCAGTTTGCCATACCAAACCTTTTTAGAGCCGCCCATGTACCGGCAGAACCAGCACTAGAGATTACAGATGGTACAGATAAGCAACAAACTCCTGGTGGTGGAAGATGACCCTGGCCTGCAAGATCAGCTGCGCTGGTGTTTTGACCGCTACGAGGTGATTGCCGCCAGCGATCGCACCAGCGCTTTGGAGCAGGTGCGCCGTCATCAGCCGCCCGTGGTTACCTTGGATCTGGGTCTTCCCCCCGATGCCGATGGCATTACCGAGGGATTGGCAACACTGGAAGAGATCATGGCGCAAAGCCCGGAAACCAAGGTGATCGTGGTGACCGGCCAGAACGACCGGGAAAATGCCGTACGGGCGGTGGGATCCGGCGCTTATGATTTTTATCACAAACCCATTGACGCTGAAATCCTTGGCATGATTGTTAACCGTGCCTATCGGTTGCGAGAACTGGAAATGGAAAACCGTGTTCTCATGCAACAGAGGACAGATGTGCCCGTGGAAGGGGTGGTCGCCTGCAGCCCGGAGATGGTCAAGGTATGCCGTACAGTGGAGAAGGTCGCACCTTCGGGCGCCAGCATTCTATTGTTGGGAGACAGTGGTACCGGTAAGGAGCTGTGTGCCCGCTCTTTGCATAGCCTGAGTCCCCGCGCCAAGGCCAAGTTCATCGCCATCAATTGCGCGGCGATTCCGGAGAACCTGCTCGAAAGTGAGTTGTTTGGATACGAGAAGGGCGCATTCACCGGCGCCGCCAAGCAAACTCCAGGAAAGATTGAATACGCCAACAACGGAACGCTCTTTCTCGACGAGGTGGGCGACCTGCCCATGTCCTTGCAAGCCAAGCTGTTGCGCTTCTTGCAAGAGCGCGTCGTGGAGCGCGTCGGTGGACGCGAGGAGATTCCCGTGGATGTGCGCGTGGTGTGCGCCACACACCAGGACTTGGCGGAGAAGATACGTACCGGTACTTTTCGTGAAGATCTGTATTACCGAATTGGCGAGATTTCCGTCCAGATTCCACCGTTGCGTGAACGTGGTGGAGACATCCCGCTGTTGGCTCGCATGTTTCTGGAGCAATCCAATCGTGAGCAGAATCGAAGCCTGCGAGGTTTCAGCAAGGATGCACTGATCGCCATGGAGAGTTACCCATGGCCGGGCAATGTGCGTGAGCTTAAAAACAGGGTAAACCGGGCGGCCATCATGGCGGAGGGCAAGCATATTACCCCAGCGGACCTTGAATTGAGTGAAGTGTCAAATAACGAGAAATTCTTTGACCTGCGCGTGGTCCGTGATGAGGCAGAGCGTCAGGCCATTCATCGTGCCTTGGGTCATGCGGGTGGAAAGGTGAGCGTGGCGGCCGATCTGCTCGGCATCAGCCGCCCCACCATGTACGACCTGATC
>CAYIQV010000424.1:0-1751 GCA_964365635.1 uncultured Acidiferrobacteraceae bacterium | reverse complement strand
GAATGGGTCTTGCCGTAATCGTGTTCGAAGAAAACGCCGGGCGAGCGGTGCAACTGCGAGACGATCACGCGCTCGGTGCCATTGATAATAAAGGTGCCGTTGTCGGTCATGAGCGGGATTTCGCCCATGTACACTTCCTGTTCCTTGATGTCGCGCACCGCCTTGGTGCCGGTGGCTTCATCCTTTTCGAACACCACGAGGCGCAGCAACGCGCGCAACGGCGCGGCGTAAATCAGGCCACGTTGCTGGCATTCCTTGACGTCAAACGGAGGGATGCCGAGCCGATAGCTGACGAACTCAAGCGCGGCATTGCCGTTATAGCTCTCAATCGGGAACACCGTCTTGAAGGCGGCCTGCAGCCCCTGATCGATACGCTGTTCCGGCGCGACATCCGTCTGCAGGAACTGGCGATAGGACTGCTTCTGTATCTCGAGCAAATAGGGAACCCGCAAAACGCCAGGGCGCTTGCCAAAATTTTTGCGGATGAGTTTCTTCTCGGTGAATGAGTAGGTCATGCTCTTCCTCTGCTCTCTAAGTGATCAGCGTCAACGGACCGACGCGGCGGCGAATGCTTTACAAGAAATCGACATACGGGCAGACCGACGGCCACATACCGCCGGCGCAACCCGTACGTCTTGTACCAATTCCCTGCGTCCACACCCGTGTGCACGCAGGGCAAACCGACAACCTTCAACCTTACTTGAGCTCGACCTTACCGCCAGCCGCCTCAAGTTCCTTCTTCATCTTCTCGGCTTCGGCCTTGGGCACGCCTTCCTTCACGGTCTGGGGGGCACCCTCGACCAGGTCCTTGGCTTCCTTGAGGCCCAGGGTGGTCACGGCGCGGACCGCCTTGATGACGGAAACCTTGTTCTCGCCGGCAGCGGTCAGGACCACGTCAAACGCGTCCTTGACCTCGGCCGGTGCGGCGGCAGCGGCGGCAGCCGGAGCCGCCATGGCGACGGCGGCGGTAACGCCAAACTTGGTTTCCATATCCTTGATCAACTCGGACAGCTCGAGCACGGACATGCTCGCGATGGTGTTTAGAATCTCTTCTTTCGATGCGGCCATGATGAAATCTCCTGAAATAGTCTTGAATGAAATAATGGGTTAGGCGGCAGCCTGTTTGGCATCACGTACAGCAGCCAGCGTCCGCACGAACTTCGTCGGAACCTCGTTCAAGGTCTGGACGAACTTCTGGATCGGCGCCTGCATGGTGCCAAGCAACATCGCCAGCAACTGTTCACGTCCGGGCAGTTTGGCCAGAGCCTGCACCTGCGCCACAGACATGAGTTTGCCACCCATGGCGGCGGCCTTGATCTTGAGCTGTTCGTTGTCTTTCGCGAACTCACTCAGGACCTTGGCAACGGCCACGGGATCGCTCGAGATCGCATACGCCAGCGGACCCACCATATGGTCTTGCAGGCACGCGAACCCGGTGCCTTCGACCGCACGGCGAGCCAGCGTATTCTTGACCACGCGCAGATAGACCTTCGAGTCATGCGCCTTGCGGCGCAGTGTGGTCATCTGAGCGACAGACAAGCCGCGATACTCGGCCAGCATCGTCGCCTGGGCATCCACCAACACCTTGGACACCTCGGCCACTACCGCTTTCTTCTGCTCAATATTAAGACTCATACGAGTCACCTCCGTTCAGTACAGCTGTTACTTCCGAAACGGCGACCGTATTTCAGGATGAAACCTGCATTCGGGTACACCGTCTGCGCAGGCCAGTGTCGCCACCGGATTAAGCC
>CAYIQV010000423.1:0-1772 GCA_964365635.1 uncultured Acidiferrobacteraceae bacterium | reverse complement strand
GCCGTATTCCAGTCTGTCTCTTCCCACTTGCCACCGCGGCGAATCATGGGGGCGTGTAGGCGGTCCTTGCCGTTCAGGGCTTCATAACTGAAACGGTCGCGGTCGGCGATCCAGCACTCGTTGATCTCGGCATTCTCGCGCGGCACGACACGCATGACTTCTCCGCGACGGACGTGCACGTCGATGTTGGTGCCGACACAATCATGCGGGCTGATGGAGGCGAAACTTTGCAGTTCCCAGGGGCGCGCCGTGTAACGGAACGGTTTGGAAGTCAGCGCACCAACCGGGCACAGATCGATCACGTTACCGGAAAGTTCCGAGTCCACACTGCGATCCAGGAAGGTGCGGATTTCGGTATGCTCGCCGCGCCCCAGGCCGCCAAACTCCGTCACCCCCGCGATCTCATCCCCGAAGCGCACACAACGTGTGCAGTGGATGCAGCGCGTCATCTCGGTGGCGATGAGCGGTCCGATGTCCTTGTCTTTGACAATGCGTTTGGCTTCGTGATAGCGCGAGATGTCCTTGCCATAGCCCATGGCCAGATCCTGCAACTGGCATTCGCCGCCCTGATCGCAAATCGGACAATCGAGCGGATGATTGATCAGCAGAAATTCCATCGTGCCCTTCTGGGCATCGCTCGCCTTGTCCGAGCAGGTACGCACCACCATGCCCTCGGCCACGGGCGTGGCGCAGGCGGGCAAGGGTTTCGGCGCCTTCTCCACTTCAACGAGGCACATGCGGCAGTTGGCCGCGATCGACAGCTTTTCGTGGTAGCAGAAACGCGGAATGTAAATGCCTGCGGCGTCGGTGGCCTGGATCAGCATCTGTCCCTTCTGCGCCGGAATCTTCCTGCCGTCGACTTCGATGGTCACCGCGTCCGAAGCCGGCGGCGCCTTGGTGCTGTCCAGTTGCGCGCTCATGCCTGCCCGCCCCCGTGTGTTCCCGGAAGACAACGCCGGTTCTCGACGTGGTACTCGAACTCGCGGCGGAAATGCTTGATGAAACTCTTTACCGGCCAGGCCGCGGCATCGCCGAGCGCGCAAATCGTGCGCCCTTCGATCTTGCTGGCCACGTCCGTCAGCATGTCGATGTCCTCCGGCCGGCCCTGCCCGTGTTCGATGCGATGTATCACGCGTGCCATCCAGCCGGTGCCCTCGCGGCAGGGCGTGCACTGACCGCAGGATTCTTCATAATAGAAGTGCGAGATACGCGCGAGCGCGCGCACCATGCACGTAGTTTCGTCCATCACGATGACCGCGCCGGAGCCCAGCATGGAGCCAGCCTTGGCCAGCGCATCGAAATCCATGGTCAGTTCCATCATGATTTCCCCCGGCAACACGTTGGCCGAGGAACCGCCGGGGATAACCGCCTTCAACTTGCGTCCCGGCAGCATCCCACCTGCCATTTCCAGCAGTTTCGCAAACGGCGTGCCCATCGGGACTTCGAAATTACCGGGCTTGCTCACGTGTCCCGACACGGAAAACAGCTTTGGCCCGCCGTTATTGGGCTTGCCAATATTCAGGAACCATTCGGCGCCGTGACGCAGAATCTCCGGGACCGAGGCCAGCGTTTCCGTATTATTAATGGTGGTCGGACGCCCGAACAGGCCGTAGTTCGCCGGAAATGGCGGCTTGAAGCGCGGCTGACCCTTCTTGCCCTCGATGGATTCGAGCAGCGCCGTCTCTTCGCCGCAGATGTAGGCGCCGGCGCCGAGATGCGTGTGCAGATCGAAATCCACGCCTGAACCGAGCACATTTTTTCCGAGCAGGCCG
>CAYIQV010000422.1:0-1773 GCA_964365635.1 uncultured Acidiferrobacteraceae bacterium | reverse complement strand
TGCAGCGATTAGGCGAGCTGAGCCAGATGGATGCGCAAAGATTGGCATCTTTGCTGGCTTTGCCGGAAGAGAGTGGAACGCCTGCCCCGGTTATCCCGCGTCGCGCCTTAGCGGGTGCCCCCAAAGAGCCGGCCTCCAAGGTGCGGCTAGCTATTGCCCTGCTGCTACAGAATCCGCAGCTCGCCGTGAATGCGCCAGAACCGGGCGAATTCGAGGAGCTCGATATGCCCGGCACACCGATATTGCTGGATGTACTGAAGCTGCTTAAAACGACGTCAAACATGAATACTGGCTCTATTGTAGAGCATTTTAGTGATAGTGAGTACAAACATCATTTAGCAAAACTGGCCTTCTGGGATCATCCGGCACTGAAGCAGGACGTTGTCCTGGAATTTAAGGGAGTCATGGATAGTCTGAAGCTGGAGTCTGCCAAAAGCAGCACAGAGCGATTGCTGCAAAAACAGCGTTTGGGTGCCTCTCTAACTTCATCGGAAAAAGACGAATTGGCACGGTTATTGAAGATAAAGCGTGGCGATTCTGGGTAAACCAGTCCGCCATTGAAAAGTTTGGGTGGAGTAACCATTTAAGCTATACTTTCGCGTTTTACGCCTTCGCCCAAGGCGTATTTTTACGTAATTTTTTCATACACATACGCATTTAATCGGACGCACGCATGGATCAGGAAACACAACGCACGCAGCTTAAAAAGCTGATCATTCAGGGCAAAGCACAAGGTTTTCTCACGTACCGTGAGATAAACGATCATCTTCCTGAAGATGTTCACGACACCGACCAGATCGAGGCGGTGGTGAACATGATCAACGACATGGGGATCGCGGTTTACGACGAACCGCCTGATCCCGATAGTCTGTTGCTCAAAACCGAAACACCGCCAGCGGAAGACGAGGAAGAGGCCGCGGAAGAGGCGGAGGCAGTCGTCACGTCCGCCGTGGACAGCGAATTTGGCCGTACCACCGACCCGGTGCGCATGTACATGCGCGAAATGGGTACGGTGGAACTGCTGACGCGTGAAGGCGAGATTGATCTCGCCAAGCGTATTGAGGACGGCGTGCGCCAGACTACCGAGGCCATTGCCGCCTGCCCGGCGGCCATCGCCGAGGTGGTGCGCATGATGGATCTGGTCGAGCTCGATCAGATGCGCCTTACCGATCTCGTGGTTGATTTTGTCGACCCCGATGCCGTGGATGTTCCCCTGCCCGAGATCAATACCGAAAAGGCCGCCACGGCGGATATCGACGATGAAGCGGAAAGCGGTGACGGTTCCGCCAGCAGCGAGGAAGAGGATACCGGACCGAACCGTGAAGAGGCGCTGATCCGCTTCGCCCGTATCCGCAAGCTGCATACGAACCTGCTCAAGGCCATTGAAAAGAAGGGCGACGACAGCCCGGACGTCAAGAAGGTCCAGGCCAAGCTCGCCGATGAGTTCATGCAGATCAAGTTCGTCGCCAAACAGATCAACCGCTTGGTGGAACATGTGCGCTCGCTGGTGGATTACGCGCGCGAGCGGGAAAGGACCATCATGGACATCTGCGTGGGCAAGGCGCGGATGCCGCGCAAGGTCTTCATCAAGATTTTCCCCGGCAACGAGACCAACAAGCGCTGGGTCAAAAAGGCCATCAAGTCCGGCGAGGCGAATGCCGTGGTGATCGAAAGCCAGACCGACAACATCCACGCGGCGCAGACAAAACTGGCGCAACTGGAAGAGCGTGCCGGCCTGCCGATCGGGGAACTGAAGGAAGTCAACCGCCGCAT
>CAYIQV010000421.1:0-1775 GCA_964365635.1 uncultured Acidiferrobacteraceae bacterium | reverse complement strand
AAGAAACCGCTCGCACCTAGGCTAATTGGTCGGTTTTCCTCTCGCTTTCGATTCGTGCCGGCATGATTTCCGACGTCACTCCAGCATTGACGCCCGCGATGGTTTGCAGGAAACTGGCCGCAGAAATACTACGGCCATACGGGAGAAACAGCATGCTGCTAAGTCACGTTTGGGGTTTGTTGACGAATCCGGAAAAGGAATGGAAGTCGATACGCAAGGAGAATTGCACGATCGGCAAATGTTACTGTTCCCATGTGCTTGTGCTGGCGGCGATTCCTCCCATTGCCGGTTATTTCGGGACCACCCACGTGGGCTGGCAGGTCGTCAGCCGCGAGGTCAGCAGGCTCACGCCCGAGAGCGCACTCTGGATCGGTATGTTGTCTTACCTCACCATCCTGGTGGCCGTGATCACCATTGGCAAAATGATCCACTGGATGGGCAAGACCTATGGCTCCAGGCAGACGCTGCCCCAGTGCATCGCGCTCGCGGCCTATACCGCTACCCCGCTCTTCCTCTCCGGCATCATGCTGCTTTATCCGATGCTGTGGCTGAATCTGCTGCTCGGGTTGCCCGTACTGGCCTACACCGTTTACCTGCTTTATACCGGCGTGCCGATTATCATGGGCATCACCAAGGAACGCGGCTTTCTGTTTTCGAGCGCCGTGCTGGCGGTGGGACTGGTGGCGCTCGTGGCGGTGCTGGCCGCGACGGTTATCCTCTGGGATATCGGCGCCGGACCGGTCTTCGCGGGTTAACGCCGATTTCCTTTTAACCATTCACACTGAACAGCGGGAGAATCATGGCCGCACAAGAAACCTACAACTATAAGGTCGTCCGGCAGTTCGCCATCATGACCGTGGTCTGGGGCATCGTCGGTATGCTGGTGGGCGTGGTCATCGCCGCGCAGATGGCCTGGCCGGTGCTCAACTTCGATATCCCCTGGCTGACCTTCGGCCGCTTGCGCCCGCTGCATACGAACGCGGTGATCTTCGCCTTCGGCGGATCGGCGCTGTTTGCGACGTCGTATTACGTCGTGCAACGCACCTGTCACGTGCGCCTCTTCAGCGACAAGCTGGCGGCCTTCACCTTCTGGGGCTGGCAGCTGGTGATCGTCTCGGCGGCGGTGACGCTCCCGCTGGGCATTACCAGTTCCAAGGAATACGCCGAGCTCGAATGGCCCATCGATATTTTTATTACCCTGGTGTGGGTGGCCTACGCGGTGGTGTTTTTTGGCACGCTGGTCAAGCGCCGGGTGAGCCACATTTACGTCGCTAACTGGTTTTATGGCGCGTTCATCCTCACCATCGCGGTGCTGCACATTTTCAACAATCTCGCAGTGCCGATATCGTGGACCAAGTCCTACGGCATTTATGCCGGCGTGCAGGATGCCATGGTGCAGTGGTGGTATGGCCACAACGCGGTGGGTTTCTTCCTGACAGCCGGTTTCCTTGGCATCATGTACTACTTCCTCCCCAAGCAGGCGGGGCGGCCGGTGTATTCCTATCGCCTGTCGGTGGTGCATTTCTGGGCCCTGGCCTTTACCTACATCTGGGCCGGTCCGCATCATCTGCACTACACGGCGCTGCCCGATTGGACCCAGTCAATCGGCATGGTGTTTTCGCTGATCCTGCTCGCCCCCTCCTGGGGCGGCATGATCAACGGCATCATGACGCTATCGGGGGCGTGGCAGAAACTGCGCACCGATCCCATCCTCAAGTTCCTGATCGTGTCGGTGTCGTTCTACGGCATGTCCACGTTCGAGGGCCCGATGATGT
>CAYIQV010000420.1:0-1776 GCA_964365635.1 uncultured Acidiferrobacteraceae bacterium | reverse complement strand
CTCGTGGCGTAGTACAGGGCGGTTTCTTCGTCGACCAGGCCCTCACGGACCAGGTTCAGGAGTGAACCGTCAAAACTGATCATGCCCTCCGCGACCGTGCCCTTGCGTATGAGATCACCCAGTTCCTTGATCTTGAGAGGATCGAGAATGTACTCCCGCGCCAACGCCGAAATCGTTAACACCTCGCAGGCCACAATACGCCCCTGCCCGCCCTTGCGCGGCAGCAGACGCTGACTGACGACGCCGCGCAGATTTTGTGCAAGCTTGGCGCGCACGCTCACCTGCGCTTCCGGCGGGAACGAGGTCACGATACGAGTAATGGTTTCCGCGGCGGCGGGCGAGTGGACTGTGGAAAACACCAGGTGCCCGGTTTCGGCGGCGGTCATGGCCGTCTCGATGGTCTCCGGATCGCGCATTTCGCCGAGCAGGATGACATCCGGGTCTTCGCGCAGGGCGGCGCGCATGGCCTCCGCGAAGGTATTGGTATCAATGCCGATTTCACGCTGGGTAATGATCGAACGCTTTTCCGAAAACAGAAATTCGATCGGATCTTCGATCGTGATGATGTGCTCGCTGCGCAGGTTATTGACGGTATTGATCAGCGACGCGAGTGTCGTCGATTTACCGGAACCCGTGGCGCCGGTCAACAACACCAAACCGCGTTCCATCTTTGTGAAACCCGTCACGATCTCGGGGATGTGCAGATCCTCCGGAGGCGGGATGTTACTGTTGATGACGCGCAGCACCATACCGATGGAGCCGCGCTGGTAAAAAACGTTGGCGCGCACACGCCCGATATCCTTGAAACCGATGGACAAGTCCACTTGGTGGCTCTTCTCGAAGATGGAAAGCAGCCGCGCATTCATCATGGTGCGCGACAGCCGCTCCATGAAGTCCGCCGGCATCGGCGGTATCTCACGCAACGCGCGCAGGTTGCCGTCTACCCGCAGGATCGGATGATTGCGCGTGCGCAGGTGAATGTCCGAGGCGTTGACACGCACGGCATGCGCCAGCACCTGGCTCAGGAGCTTGAGCGGGTCGGTAGTGGCGCCAATGGCCACGCCAGAACCGGCGACGGGTGCATCGCCGTCTGGTGAGCCAGGCATACTGTTTTTCTGATTGGTGGATTCGGTCATTTTCTGGGCTTGTTGGAAGCTCTGTGTCTAGTTTAGATCATTTTGACGCTGCGGTAGGCCGGGCAGACTGCTAAAAAACAGATCATTTCAGTTCCGCATGCATAAAAAAGCAGACACGCCCAGGCGTGTCTGCTTACCAAACCAGAATCCGCGAGGGTCCGGAAAAATACCTTACATTTCCCGCTTGAACCCGGCAACGGCCTCGAGGGCCAGTTGAATGCCCCAGGGCGCGGTCATGATTTTGGTGAAACCATGTTCGCCGGCCATTTTCGTGTCGGGAAAGTTGAGGGCGATGCGATAACGCGCACGCAGGGCGATCACACGTTCGCCGTCCACCACCAACTCATAGGGCAGATACGCGGTATGTTTTAGCTCCTGGTAATCGACGATATTGATAATTTCCCTGTCCGTGTCCTTGTTGCCCTTGTCGATGCCGTCACCCTTCGGTATGGCAATGCCGAAGACGCTGATCTGCTTGCCCGGTATGTCGATGCGATAAACCTTCTTGGTCCCGCCCAGACCGGCCGCCAGATTCTTTTCCACGGTCTCCACCGCGGTCTTGTAATCCGGATGCTCCTTGAACACATCCACGTCCTTAAAGAAGGGCATCATCATGGCGTAGTGGTACGCGCCCGGCTTC
>CAYIQV010000419.1:0-1777 GCA_964365635.1 uncultured Acidiferrobacteraceae bacterium | reverse complement strand
CCTCGCCGGTCACGCAGCACACCGTCTCCTTGGGAAACGCCATCTTCACGCCCATCGCCGCCGGCAGGCCGAAGCCCATGGTGCCGAGGCCGCCGGAGTTGATCCAGCGGCGCGGCTTGTCGAACTTGTAGTACTGCGCGGCCCACATCTGGTGCTGGCCTACGTCTGACGTCACGAAGGCATCGCCCTTGGTCAGCTCGTACAGCTTCTCCAGCACATATTGCGGCTTGATGAGCTTGCTGTCGTGGTCATAGTCGAGGCAGTTCAGCGCGCGCCACTGATCGATCTGTTTCCACCAGGCCGCAAGCGCTTCCTTGTCGGGCTTTTTCTTCGACGCCTTGGTCAGCTTGATCATCTCCTGCAACACGGTCTCGCAGCTGCCCACGATGGGAATCTCCACGGGCACGTTCTTGGAAATGGAAGAAGGATCGATGTCCACGTGCACGATCTGCGCGTGCGGGCAGAACTTGCTGGTATCGCCGGTCACACGATCGTCAAAGCGCGCGCCGATAGCGACCAGCACGTCGCAGTCGTGCATCGCCATGTTGGCCTCATAGGTGCCGTGCATGCCGAGCATGCCGATGAACAGCGGGTCGGTGGCCGGAAACGCGCCAAGGCCCATGAGCGTATTGGTGCAGGGATAACCCAGCAGGCGCACAAACTCGGTCAACACCTTGGAGGCTTCGCCCAGAATCACACCGCCGCCGGTGTAGATCATGGGCCGCTTCGCGGACAGGATCAGGTCCACGGCTTTCTTGATCTGGCCCGGATGGCCCTTGGACACGGGATTGTACGAGCGCATGGTCA
This sequence comes from uncultured Acidiferrobacteraceae bacterium, assembly GCA_964365635.1. Classification (GTDB taxonomy): domain Bacteria; phylum Pseudomonadota; class Gammaproteobacteria; order Acidiferrobacterales; family Sulfurifustaceae; genus Sulfuricaulis. The sequence continues at coordinate 970 of CAYIQV010000419.1, read as the reverse complement.
CGCTCTTTGGGTAAGAGTATTCCGCTTTTTGCGCTGTTATGTCTTTCGGGATGTCCACGAGCACCGGACCCGGCCGGCCGGTGGTGGCAAGGTAGAATGCCTTCTTCACCGTGGTCGCGATGTCTTTCACGTCCTTCACGAGGAAATTGTGTTTCACGCACGGACGCGTAATACCGACTGCGTCCACTTCCTGAAAGGCGTCGTTGCCGATCAGGCTCGTCGCCACCTGACCGCTGAAGATCACCATTGGAATAGAATCCATGTAGGCCGTGGCGATGCCAGTAACGGTGTTGGTCACGCCCGGGCCGGAAGTCACCAGCACCACACCTGGCTTGCCGCTCGAGCGCGCGTAACCGTCGGCCGCGTGGGCCGCGCCCTGCTCATGCCGCACGAGAATGTGTTTGACCTTGTCCTGTTTATAGATGGCGTCGTAGATGTGCAACGAGGCGCCGCCCGGATAACCAAAGACAAATTCCACGCCTTCGTCATACAGGCTGCGGACAAAAATTTCTGCGCCAGTTAATTCCACAATATCCTCAGGGAAATAAAAAAGCCCGCTTCAGGCCCACTGCCGGGCGCTCGGGCTTTAGCGTTTGCCGGTTTGAATATGAGAAATTACTTATAAGTGTCGACAGGGTCAATAGCAAAGGCGATTCAAGGGGTTTTCAGCCCTCACACGACCGGATACCGCGGCTATTGCCGTCTCCAGGTGGTCGCTCCGCCCGCATCCTCCAGGATCACACCCTGGGCCTTGAGCTCATCCCGGATACGGTCGGATTCCGCCCAGTTCTTGCTGCGGCGCGCCTCGGTCCGCTTGGCGATCAGGCCATCGATCTGTTCGTTCGACAGACCGGACGCCGTCCCGGCCCGCAAAAACTCCTCTGGATCGCCCTGCAAAAGGCCCAAAAAGCCCCCAAGCCGGCGCAGCAAGAAGGTCAATGCCCCGACCCGGTCCGCCGCCGCGTGCTCA
>CAYIQV010000418.1:0-1777 GCA_964365635.1 uncultured Acidiferrobacteraceae bacterium | reverse complement strand
CGCCTTTCTTCTCCGGGAAACCCTTGGAGCAGAAATCGCCATCGTGGTCATGGCAATAGATGCAGTAATTGATTTCGTTCTGCACTTCGCGCGCGTTCATGCGCAGGTCAGTGAGCTTGAAGCCGTCGCGGTGGCGCAGGTATCCGGCCGGCCCGGCGACACGCCCGATGGCGTCGTGGACCGGGACGATGGGCACCAACTTCTGATGATCGATACCCTCGGGCAGCCGGAAACTGACCCAGCCCGTTACTGCCTGTTTGCCTTCCGCTGTCGTGAGGGCGCGGATACACCAGCGCGTGAGTTTTTCGATCGGTTCGGCATGCAGCTTTTCTTCTTTCAGTAACGGCTCGCTGTAGCGGGCCACCGCGAGTTCGCGGTCCGCTGTCGCAATACCTGCTTGCGCCAGCACCTGCGTCAGCCAAGTATCGAGTTCGGCAAAGCTTTCCAGTTCATCTTTTTTCAGCAGCCGCCGGCGGGCGCGACGTTGCACGAAGAACTTTTTGAAGTGAAAGACCGAATCATGGGACTGCGTCTGCAGGCGCGTTTGTTCCAGTTCGGTGCTGATGCCGAAAAGCCCGGCAATGAACTCATCGAGGACCGGCCCGCAGGCAATCAGCAGCTCACTGACGGCCAGTGGCGTCAGCGTCTCGGTTCCCTGGCGGTAGGCGAGGAGCGCGTGGTGGAGTTTTTCGTCGCGTCCACGCAGGCGTTCGAGGAAACGGCTGTCCAGTTTTTGCAGCCCTTCCGGCGTGATGAGGTCAGAATAGGTAAAGCCGTCGCTCAGGCTCAGTGGCGGTCGCGGGGATTCGGATTTGGTCATGCAGGACTCTTTGGAAATCGGTTTGTCCGTCGGTCAGGCCGGGTATTGTATGTTCTTGTGAAAAGGATTGCATGGCCGGGCCTCTGGCATGCTCGCCCGGAATACCCTGATGGGGTGGGGTTTTGTTTAGCGGGCAACAGCGGCGGATGAAACCTAGCGCCGCCAGTCGCCGGATTTTCCACCAGTCTTGGACACAAGACCGATATCGGTAAGGGTCATGCCGCGGTCCACGGCCTTGCACATGTCATAGATGGTGAGCAGGGCGATCTCGACCGCCGTCAGCGCCTCCATCTCGACACCCGTCTGCGCCTGCGTGCGCACCGTGGCACGGCAGCGTACGGTGGATTTCGTCTCGTCCGGTGCCAGTTCGATTTCGATGGCCGTGATGGGGATCGCGTGGCACAGCGGAATCAGGTCCGCGGTTTTCTTGGCGGCCTGGATGCCGGCGACGCGCGCCACGGCGAGCACGTCGCCTTTCTTGTGACCGCCCGAGAGGATGAGCCCGAGGGTTTCCGGTTGCATGCGAATGGTGCCTTCGGCCACAGCCTCGCGCGCGGTCACGTTCTTGTCGCCCACGTCCACCATGTGGGCCTCGCCGGATTCGTTGAGATGGGTCAGCTTGCTCATAGTTAATAAATATACGAGTTTTTGACGCAAAGGCGCGAAGACGCAAAGAGTTCTGGGCTTTTATTCTCTTGAGTTTTTCTTTGCGCCTTCGCGCCTTTGCGTCGAAAATTCATATAAATCAGAACTTCCTTATTTGGGTGCAGGATCATGGCGGATGCGCGGCAGCATTTCCGCAAGGTTGCACGGCGGCGTGGCGGCGTTCAGTTGCAGCAGGATGATTTTGTCCATCCCGGTGCGGCAGGCGCCGGTCGAGCCGGGCAGGCAAAAGAGTAACGTGTCCTCACAGACCCCGGCGAAAGCACGCGATTCGATGGTCGCGGTGCCGATTTC
>CAYIQV010000417.1:0-1779 GCA_964365635.1 uncultured Acidiferrobacteraceae bacterium | reverse complement strand
TTCTGCCGGCGCTGGCCGCGGGTAAAACCGTGTTGTGCGACCGCTTTACCGATGCCTCCTATGCCTATCAGGGCGGGGGTCGTGGCGTACCGGATACACGCATCGCCGCTCTGGAAACCTGGGTACAGGGGGAGCTGCGCCCGGACTTGACCCTGCTCTTCGATGTGCCGGTGGAAACCGGAAGACAGCGGGCCGTGAACCGCAGTGAACCCGACCGCTTTGAGCAGGAGAACAATGAATTTTTTGGTCGCGTCCGCCAGCGCTACCTTGATCGCGCCGCGCGTGAGCCGGGACGCATACACATTATCGATGCACGTCAAAACCCGGAACAGGTAGGGCAGCAGATCGCCGCCATTTTACAGGGGGTGGTGCATGGCCAAGGATGACTCGACCACCGCCAGCCTGACTTTTCCCGCGACCGAACATTATCCGTGGCACGGATCCCCTTGGTCGTCGCTGACCCAACGCCTGGATTTGCTCCCGCATGCGCTTTTGTTGTACGGCCAGTCTGGCCTGGGGATGCGCGCCTTCGCCCTGCGCCTGGCGCGCACCTTGCTCTGCGCGCAGCCCGCGGCAGAAGCCGAGGCCTGCGGCCGCTGCCAGGGTTGCCTCCTGCTCGCCGCGGGCACCCATCCTGATATTGCTGTCGTGGAACCACTGGAAGACAAGACCAGTATTGCAATTGACCAGATCCGTGAACTGGGCGGTTTTCTGTCCTTGCGCCCGCATACCGCGGCCCGAAAAGTGGTCGTCATTGCACCCGCTGAGGCTATGACCCTGAGCGCTGCCAACAGCCTCCTGAAAATGCTGGAAGAACCGCCTCTGGGGTGTGTGATTATTCTGGTCACCAGCCATCCGGCACGTCTTCCTGCCACCATTCGCAGTCGCTGTACCCGGGTTTTGTTCAAGCCGCCGTCCGAATCGGACGCACTCGGATGGCTCCAGGCGCGCCCGGAGATGAAGGATCAGTCTGCCAGCCTTCTGAGGAGAGCGGCTGGGGCGCCGCTTCTGGCCATTGATTTGGCCCGGGAGGGATTTCTGGAGAACAGAAAGCAGCTACTTCAGGACGTGTCAGCATTGAGAAGCGGCCAGGAGCAGCCTTCGGCTTGTGCCGTGCGCTGGAAAAATCTGGGAACAGCCCGAAGTTTGGCCTGGTTATACAGTTACGTGTCAGACCTGATCAAAATGAATCTGGGCGTTTCTGATGTTTTTCAACTGGCCAATCCAGAGTTAATTTCCAGCAACGATAAAAATAAATCATACATAGAAAATAATGTGTTATATAATTTACTTGATGTTATTGGTGAGTCATATAAGCAGCTTTCCGGGCCCCTCGATCACCTCTTGCTACTCGAAGATATATTGATACGCTGGGGACGCTTGAGCCGTCTACACTAGATTCAAGGACGAACATGACCGACAAACCAACCAGCCCAACCTCCGTACCCGCAAGCGTAGCGCCCATGAAACCCATGCCCGTGGGCGGACGTCCGGGCGTCCTGTCGCTTACCATTAAGGATAAAAATGCCCTGTACGCCGCCTATATGCCTTTTGTCAAAGGTGGCGGAATTTTTGTGCCCAGCAGCCGTCCTTACAGACTCGGGGATGAGGTGTTCATGCTGCTGACGCTCATGGACAGCAAAGAGAAAATCCCGGTGGCCGGTCACGTGGTCTGGGTCACCCCTCCGGGTGCCCAAGGCAGCCGCACCGCTGGCATCGGCATTCAGTTCAGCGAGAAGGATTCCGGCATCGCGCGCAATAAAATCGAAGGGGTTCTGG
>CAYIQV010000416.1:0-1781 GCA_964365635.1 uncultured Acidiferrobacteraceae bacterium | reverse complement strand
CATGGGCAGAAAACAACAGTTCGATGTGCTGCGGGTCGGGGTCGGGAAACCGGTGCAGCTCCTCGCGCAGGGTTTCGACGATGGCCTGCTGGTAATCGGGCTGGTCGTACCACTGGCGGATGAGCGTGATCCGCGGATGGTAGTTCTGGTTGTCGCACTGGCGCTGGAATTCGTTGTAGGAACTGCCGGTGGTGGTCAGCGAGTATTGCGGATACAGCGGCAGCAGGATGACGCGGCCATAGCCCTTGGCCTTCAGCTTGGCCACGACCTCGTGTGTCAGCGGATGCCAGTAACGCATGCAGACATAAACGTTGAACCCGGTCGCTCCCGCGACACTTGTACGTCCCTGTACATCGCCTTCGTCGGCGAGCGCCAGTTGCAGCGCCATGGCCTGCTCGCGGGTGTTGTCGAGCAGCGGCGATTTGCCGCCGATGGCGGCGTAGGCCTTGGTCGCCTCCGGGGTGCGCCGCCTTGCCAGCAAGCCCGCAAAAAATTTCTGTGTAATAAAGCCGAGGGGGAACTTGAAGATATCCGGATCGGAAAAGAGGTTAAACAGAAACGGCCGCACCGCCTGCAACGAATCCGGTCCGCCCAGGTTGCACAACACGACAGCGACGCGATCGGTCATCCGGGGATTCTACCCCGTGGTTTTCCATTTCACCACGAACGCAAAAATGCGATCATACGGCGATGATCGAAATGGACTCCTGAGGACATCAAATAATGAAGCCCCACTCGCTTCGCTGCGTTCGTCTTGCCGTATGAAAGCATACATGTGTGTGATCTGTGGTTTTGTCTACGAAGAAGAAAAAGGCCGTCCCGAAGACGGCATCGTGCCGGGGACGCGCTGGACAGACATTCCGGAAAACTGGAAATGTCCGGAATGCGGCGCGGCCAAATCCGATTTTGAAATGATCGAGATCTGAGCGGCGTGTTTTTCTCGTCGCGCCAGCCCCTTCCGGAATCCGATGAAATCAGCCGCCGCGATGACCGGCTGCGCTATCACATTCGCGCCAGCCACCGTCGGCGCACCATGGCGATCCAGGTTCGACCCGGCGGTGAGGTTCGGGTGATGACGCCCGCCGCGGTGTCATTGTCCGCCTTGCGCCGTTTCGTCATGGAACATTTCACCTGGATCCGGCGCAAACAGCAGGAGTTGGTCCGGCCGTCCGTTGCCAGCACCCTGCAAGACGGTGGCGTGGTTCCCTATCTCGATGAGGCGTTGAGCCTGCGCCTGTGTCTGGACGCCGGAAGCCGATCCCGCGTGGTCCGGAATAACGATGGGCTGCACGTGCACGCCAGCGATGGCACCCAGATTCGCGCCCTGCTCGAAGGTTGGTATCGGCGGCAGGCGCGGGTGCATTTCACGCAGCGCGCGGACCACTTTGCGCCCCTCGTCGGGCGCCGTCCCGCCAGCATTTCCATTCGTGGCCAGCGCACCCGCTGGGGCAGCTGTTCCGCGCGCGGCGCCGTGAGCCTCAATTGGCGGCTGTTGCAGGCGCCCGCGCGGCTGCTCGACTATGTCGTCGTGCATGAACTGTGTCACCTGCGCCACCCCAATCATTCGCCCCGCTTTTGGGGCGAGGTCGAGCGGGTGCTGCCGGAGTACCGCGCCATGCGCCGGGAATTGCGGGACATCCATAAGATTCTGGTTTTATAGCGGTTTCGGGGCTGGTGACCCCGCCGGTGGCCCGGTTAAGGACTACACTTAAGGACTGTCGCCGCATGGCGGATAACAAGAACCGGGAAAAGGACGATGAACACACTGACATGGATTGTGG
>CAYIQV010000415.1:0-1786 GCA_964365635.1 uncultured Acidiferrobacteraceae bacterium | reverse complement strand
CGGGTTTGCCGGCCGGCACTTCGATGCGGGCCGGCGTGTAAACGCCGTCGGCAACCGTAATTTCGATTGGCTGCGTTCCGGCGGCGCGTAGCGCCACCGGTCGATAGAGCCAGAACCACCAGACAATCAGGCCAATCAATATGAAGCCCGCGAGGTTGATAATCAGATCGATCATTTGGTGAAAATCTTCATTCCGATTTGAACCAGCGCAGCCGGTTGGCGTTGCTCACCACCGTCACGGACGACATCGCCATCGCCGCACCGGCGATCATGGGATTCAACATCAGCCCGGTGAGCGGATACAGCACGCCCGCGGCCACGGGGATGCCGAGGACGTTGTAAATGAACGCGCCGAAAAGATTCTGTTTGATGTTGCGCACGGTCGCGCGAGAGATGGTGATGGCGTCCGCCACGCCGTGCAGCGAACCGCGCATGAGCGTGACATCCGCCGATTCGATGGCGACATCGGTGCCGGTGCCGATGGCATAACCGACATCGGCCTGCGCCAGCGCCGGCGCGTCGTTGATACCGTCGCCGACCATGCCGACGATCTCGCCGCGCTGTTGCAGTGCCGTGACCTTGTCGGCCTTTTCGCCCGGCAGCACCTCGGCCATCACCTCATCGAGGCCGACCTCGCGCGCCACGGCATCGGCGGTCGCGCGGTTGTCGCCGGTGATCATCACTACCTTAAGACCAATCGCGTGCAGCCGCGCAATGGCCTCCCTGGAATCAGGCTTGATCGGATCGGCTACCGCGACAATACCGGCAACCGCCCCGTCCACCGCCAGAAACATGGGTGTTTGCGCCCGGGCGGCAAGTTCCTGCGCGCACGCTGACAGGCTTCCGGGATCGATGTGGAATTTGTGCATCAGCCGTGTATTCCCCAGCAACACACGCTTTCCGTCGAGCGCAGCCGATACGCCGTGACCGGCGATGGCCTCAAATCCGGTTACGGCTGAAAGTTTCAGTCCCTTGGTTTTGGCCGCAACCGTGATCGCCTCGGCCAGCGGATGTTCCGAACCGGCTTCGATGCTGGCCGCCAGCGCCAACAACCTGTCCTCGTCCCACCCGGCCGCAGGAACCAGTGCGGTGACCGCGGGATGGCCTTCGGTCACGGTACCGGTTTTGTCGAGCACGATGGTGGTCAGCTTGCCGGCTTGCTGCAACGCCTCGCCGTTGCGGATGAGAATGCCGTACTCCGCAGCCTTGCCCACGCCCACCATGATCGAGATCGGCGTCGCCAAGCCCAGCGCACAGGGGCAGGCAATGATCAGCACCGTCATCGTCGCCACGAGCGCGTACGAAAACTTTGGCTCGGGGCCGGCGTAATGCCACACCAGAAAGGTGATCACGGCCAGGATCAGCACCGTCGGCACGAACACGGCCGAGATTTTATCGGCCAGGCGGCCGATGGCGGGTTTGGTGCTCTGCGCCCGGCGCACCATTTCGATGATGCGCGCGAGCGCCGTGTCGGCGCCGATGTATTTTGCCTGAAACAGGAAGGTGCCAGATTTATTGAGCGTGCCACCGACTACCTCGTCACCGACTTTCTTCCCTACCGGCATCGGCTCGCCGGTGAGCATCGACTCATCCACGCTCGAGTGACCGTCGATGATCACGCCGTCGACGGGAATCTTCTCGCCCGGCCGCACGCGCAGGGTTTCGTCCAGACCCACTTCGGAAATCGGAATATCGCGCTCGACACCGTCCCGGATAACGCGCGCGGTTTTGGGCTGGAGCCCGATCAGACGCTCGCCGTGCGCTCGCGCCTGGGACGCACGGGGTT
>CAYIQV010000414.1:0-1789 GCA_964365635.1 uncultured Acidiferrobacteraceae bacterium | reverse complement strand
ACCGCCGCCTACGGCAACTTTACGGACGTCGCCGCCGCCGAGGCCTACATCCGGAAAGTGGGCGCGCCGATCGTGGTCAAGGCCGATGGGCTCGCCGCCGGCAAGGGCGTGATCATCGCCCAGACCGTGGATGAGGCGATCGCCGCCGTGCGCGACATGCTCGCCGGCAATGCCTTCGGCGAGGCCGGGCATCGCGTGGTCGTCGAGGAATTCCTCACCGGCGAGGAAGCCAGCTTCATCGTCATGGCCGATGGCCATCACATCCTGCCGCTTGCAACCTCGCAGGACCACAAGCGCGTCGGCGATGGCGACGCCGGCCCGAACACCGGCGGCATGGGCGCCTATTCGCCCGCTCCGGTGGTGACGCCCGAGATCCATGCACGCGTCATGCGCGAAGTGATCGAACCCACGGTGCGCGGCATGCGCGCCGAAGGCCATTCCTACACCGGCTTCCTGTACGCCGGGCTCATGATCAGTCCAGATGGAACCTGCAAGGTACTTGAATACAACTGCCGCTTCGGCGATCCCGAAACCCAGCCGGTCATGATGCGGCTGCAATCCGACCTCGTCGACCTCATCGACGCAGCGCTTGATGGCAAACTCGATCGGGTAGAAGCGCGGTGGGACCCGCGCCCCGCCCTCGGCGTGGTCATGGCCGCGGGTGGCTATCCCGGCGCTTACAAAAAAGACGACGTCATCACCGGCCTGCCCGAAAAAGCGGCGGTTGATGCGAAGGTATTCCATGCCGGGACGACGCAGAAAAACGGCGCCGTGGTCACGAGCGGCGGCCGGGTGTTGTGCGTCACGGCGCTGGGCGCTACAGTGAGCGCAGCCCAGAAACGCGCCTATGAAGTGCTCAAACAGATTCGCTGGCAGGGTGCGCAATACCGCACCGACATTGGCTACCGGGCGATTGCGCGGGAGCTGAGAAAATAAGATCGCTTACCGCAAAGGCGCAAAGAACGCAAAGAATGTGAATGGAGCTAAGGAGCATTTTCAAAAATTTCGTTCCCTTTGCGCTCTTCGCGTCTTTGCGGTGAAAATTCATTTAGGAAAACAAGATGACCAAACCATTCGTTGCCATCCTGATGGGTTCGGACTCGGACCTCGACACCATGCAGTCCACGATTGATACGCTCACCAAACTCGGCATCGCCCGCGAGGTCCGGGTGCTGTCGGCGCACCGCACGCCGGATACCACCCACGCTTATGTGAAGGACGCCGATGCGCGCGGCTGTGCCGTGTTCATTGCTGCCGCTGGCATGGCGGCGCATCTCGCTGGCACGGTCGCGGCGCTTACTCTGAAGCCGGTAATCGGCGTACCCATGGAAGGCGGACCGCTCAAGGGTCAGGACGCGCTGCTCTCCACCGTCATGATGCCGGGCGGCATCCCGGTGGCGACTGTGGCCATCGGCAAGGCCGGCGCCAAAAACGCCGGGCTGCTGGCGGCGCAGATCCTGGCGCTGTCCGACAAAGAACTCGCCAAACGCCTCGCCGACGAACGCAAGGCCAACGCCGCCGAGGTGGCGGCCAAGGACAAGGCCGTGCGCGAGAAGTTCGGAAACTAGGCGCGCTTGATCACCGGCGAGCTGATCCGGGCGGCACGCATCATCCAGCAAGGCGGCGTGGTCGCCTACGCCACCGAATACTGCTTCGGCCTCGGCTGCGACCCCATGAATCGTGCCGCGGTGCTGCGGCTGCTACGCATCAAGCGCCGCTCCCCCGCCAAGGGCCTGATCCTCATCGCCGCCGCCACACCGGCAGGGGCCTGGGATCTGAGCGATCCTCT
>CAYIQV010000413.1:0-1791 GCA_964365635.1 uncultured Acidiferrobacteraceae bacterium | reverse complement strand
GAACGCGCGAACTGACAGCCGCCGACTACGTCTACCAGATCAAGCGCCTGGCCCATCCCAAGCTGCATTCACCCATCCAGGGCGTCATGAACGACTACATCGTGGGCCTCAAGGATTATGCCGTGACGCTGAAGAAAGCCTACGCTGAAATTGCAGGCGGGCGTGAGCAGGGGGTTTATCTCGATCTCGCGAAATACCCGCTTGCTGGCGCAGAAGTGGTGGATCGGTACACCTATCGCGTAAAGATCCACGGAAAATATCCGCAGCTCCTGTACTGGATGGCGATGCCGTTCTTCGCGCCGATGCCGCCGGAGGCCGACCGGTTTTTTTCACAGCCGGGCATGGCCGCCAAGAATCTCACGCTCGACTGGTATCCGGTCGGCAGCGGCGCCTATATGCTCACGGTCAATAACCCGAACCGGCAGATGGTGCTGGAGCGCAACCCCAATTACCACGAAGAGCTTTATCCAGACGAAGGTGAGGCTGGAGATCGCGCCGCCGGCCTGTTGGCCGATGCTGGCAAGCGTCTGCCTTTCATCGACAAGATCGTGTTCAGCCTGGAGAAGGAAAACATCCCGTACTGGAACAAGTTTATTCAGGGCTACTATGACCAGTCGGGTGTCCTCGCGGAGTCGTTCGATCAGGCAGTCCGTTTCACCGGAACGGGCGACACCGAGGTGAGCGACTCCATGAAGGAGAAGGGCATACAACTGTTGACCAGTGTGGCGGCGTCAACCTATTACCTTGGCTTTAACATGCTCGACCCCGTGGTTGGCGGCTACACGGAGCGTGCGCGCAAACTGCGTCTGGCGGTTTCCATCGCCGTGGATTACGAGGAGCAGATATCCATATTCCGTAACGGCCGTGGCATTGCCGCGCAGGGGCCCCTGGCGCCGGGCATATTCGGCTACCGTGAGGGGCGGGACGGCATCAATCCCTATGTTTACGATTGGGTGAACGGCAAGCCACAACGCAAATCCGTGGAACACGCCCGCCAGTTGCTGGCGCAGGCGGGTTACCCGGGTGGCATCGATACCGCGACCGGCAAGCCGCTCATGCTTTACTTTGAAACGTCGGCCACCGGTCCCGAGGAAAAGGCGCAGCTGGACTGGATGCGCAAGCAGTTGCAAAAACTTAATATCCATCTGGTGGTGCGCGCCACGGACTACAACCGCTTTCAGGAAAAGATGCGCAAGGGTGATGCGCAGATGTATGTCTGGGGCTGGAATGCAGACTATCCCGACCCGGAAAATTTCCTGTTTCTGCTGTACGGACCGAACAGGAAGGTGGGCGTGGACGGCGAGAATGCATCCAACTACGACAATCCGTAATACAACCGCCTGTTTGAGCGCATGAAGAATATGGATAATACGCCCGAACGCGCGGCGCTTATCGGCCAGATGGTCGAGATCGTGCGCCGCGACGCCCCTTGGGCATGGGGCGTGAATCCCAGGCAGTTTCTGTTGCAGCATTCCTGGGTGCACAACACCAAACCAAATCACATGGCGAACAACACCATGAAGTACCGCCGTCTGGATGCGCCCCAGCGCGCCCAATCGCGAATGGCATGGAACCGCCCGGTGCTATGGCCGATGGTGCTGGTGCTGGGTGTGCTCGTGGCCGGCGCGGTGCCGGCCGTGGCGGCCTACCGCAAGCGCGAAAGAGAGGTGCGGCGATGAAGAGATTGGAAGTCGTTCTCGCTAGGGAATCTCTGAACAAGTACCAAAAAAGAACGTCCCTTCCCCCTTCACGGGGGAAGGACAGGATGGGGGTGAGCTGCATAGAGAGCTT
>CAYIQV010000412.1:0-1795 GCA_964365635.1 uncultured Acidiferrobacteraceae bacterium | reverse complement strand
ATCGGCCATTTCCTAATCCCAAGCCATGGCGCCAACGCACAATGCTTGAAGGCCGACATGGGGGTAATCAAGACCGCGGACGCACGAAAGGTCACGGAGGCGCAGGCGAACGATTTTGCGTCCTGCCTGCTCATGCCGCGGGCGAGCTATCTCGCGGACATACGCAAACTTGGTCCGCCCGAGACCGAGCACATCCTCGCTCTGCATCGGCGCTATGAAGTCAGCAAAGAGGCAGCGGCGCGCCGATATGCAACCCTCTCCGAGCACACTTGCGCGATCGTGTTTTCGCACAAGGGCACCATCCGCTACGCGACGAAAACAGAGGCTTTCCCATTCATCCTGCCAAAATACAAGGATCCTCTTCCGCGCGGATGCGTGAGCATGCAGGGCGGGATCACCGTCGGCACCATGTCCGAGTGGACGGAAGTTGACGATGACAGATGGATCGCAAACCGGCGCAAAGGCATCACGCTCTACGAGCAGTTCCTCCAGCAAGAGGGAGGCTACGGGCTCACGATGCTGAGCCTTGAGGAGGACGAAGACGTCGAAGATGATGGTGAATCCGAGGCCGTCGAAAACGTGTGGCAAGAGCCTCGCTTCAGAAAATAGAATAACTTCTCGACTTTAGGAGAGCGACACGATCGGATCACGTAGAGGCCGGACACCCTTGATCTTGAGGTCAGTGGAGCGGATGTTCTGTGCACCTAACGCCCCAGAGCCACCGGTATCCGGCAGGCGCCCAGTGATAGCCGCAAGATTGATCCAAGCAATCGCAGCGCAGTTGCGAATTACAGGCGCCAATTCCCGGCATTTGGAGTATGTCGAAAATCATACAAAGCGCCTTCTGCGAATCAACGATGTTCCCACCAGGATCAACCGATATGCAAGCGCGCCTATGGATAGGTTTCAACCGGAACGAGACGCATGGATCACCGCTGCGAAGGGGTGCCCTATCTGGTGGGCTATGTCTCCAGTGATGGACGGCAAGTTTAATACGCACCTGTTCCACGAACTCCCAAAGAGCTCAGAAAGATGGCCGATCTGTATCGATCTAACCTCAATGCTCGAGGCGCTATCGAAAGCAGATCGCTTACGCCTGGTCCGCCGGCTGAAGTCACGCGCCCTTTTCACGAAGGAGCGCCTAGTCAGGCATAGACCCAAGAGCATCCGACCTGCCTTGCGCAAAGTTGCCAAAGAGTGGCCCGGAAAACAGCCTGAGTTGGTCTCCCGGCGAGCACGACCCAAGCTTGACTGGGCCCGTACGCGCCCACCCCCGTTTACTTTTGAAATGGCCCATGCGCTGTTGATGCCGCATCGACGAGCGTTGAAGCGCTTACTCACGAGCAAGTCCATTGTTGGAAAGCGGAAGGAACGAAAGACCGTCGTCTCTAGATTGAATGTCGCCGAACTGGACGCCATGATGGAGGAGTTGGCGACAGATGTGGCGCTCAGCGGCCATCTCTACTCAGAGCTCGACCTTGCCGCCTCGAGGAATCAACAACATGCGAACTTCCAGGCGTTATTGCAGCTGAAGCGAATTTTATTGCGTCAGCTATATCAACTTGATGGCGCTACGTTCTCGCGGATCATGATCCACTATCCCGGTGGCGAACTGGCAATCAATCGCAACGGCCTGGACCTGCCGCTGCTGAGGGCGGCTGTGATTACTGCTCTTGTCGAGCTGGGGACACCGCAGGCCCACCGGCCGGTAGGGACAGCGAAGCGATACCGACAGCAGCTTGCCCTCTCGCTTGCAAACATCTTTGCTCATCACCGAGGCGAGATCATTCCACGG
>CAYIQV010000411.1:0-1797 GCA_964365635.1 uncultured Acidiferrobacteraceae bacterium | reverse complement strand
CGGTAAAGCGGTAGTCCGCGCTCAGATCGGCCTTCTGTTCCAGTCCGAAGGTCAGACACTTCCGTGGCGCCGCCAGCCCCTTCCAATAGCTGAAATAGGTGTCGTCAGCGTTGAGCACGGCGATGCCATCGGCGCTGAGTCCGCTGAAGATTTCTCCTTTCGCGTGCGCAACATCTTCAACGGTGCCCACACCGGCCAGGTGCGCCTCGGCAGCGTTGGTAATGAGTGCGATCGTCGGGCACGTGAGACGCGTCAGGTATTCGATCTCACCGCGGTGATTCATGCCCATCTCGATCACGGCATAGCGATCGCTCGCGCGCATCCGCGAGAGTGTCAGCGGCACGCCGATGTCGTTATTCAAGTTTCCGCGCGTGACGCAACCGGGGCCGATCTGCCCCATGATCGCGCCGATCATTTCCTTGACCGTGGTCTTGCCATTGCTGCCGGTCACGGCGATCACGGGAATTTGAAACTGGCGGCGCCAGAAGGCGGCCAGCTCGCCGAGCGCCACGCGCGTGTCCGGCACCAGCACGTATGGCAGCGGGGTTTCGATATCGCGCGACAGCAAGGCGCCCGCGGCACCGGCCCGGATGGCTTCGGCCAGAAAACTGTGGCCATCGAAATGTTCGCCCTTGATGGCCACATACAAGTCGCCGGCAGCGAGCGTGCGCGTGTCATGGCACACGCCGGTAAACACGGCATCGCGCCCGGTCAGAGATGTCTTGAGCACGTCGGCGAGAATGGAGAGCGGCATCATGTTCTATCCCTGCACATCATGCTGCTTCCCCTATTAACTCTTGCACGGTCTCGCGATCACTGTATGGGAAACGCTGATCGCCAATCTGCTGGTAGTCTTCGTGGCCCTTGCCGGCGATAAGAATAATGTCGCTGGCGGTGGCACCGCGGATGGCGGTCTGGATAGCGGCGCGCCGGTCGCGGATTACCTGCGGTGCGCTGCGCATGCCCGCCAGAATTTCGCTGATGATGGCATCGCCTGATTCGTGGCGCGGGTTGTCGTCGGTCAGCACCACGACATCCGCCAGCCGTTCGGCGATCGAACCCATCACCGGGCGCTTGCCGCGATCGCGATCACCACCGCAACCGAACACGCACCAGAGTTTCCCCGGCGTGTGTTCGCGCAGCGCGTGCAAAACCTTTTCCAGCGCATCGGGCGTATGCGCGTAATCGACCACCACCAGTGGCTGGCCCGGCTCGCCGCCAAACCGCTCGACGCGCCCCGCGGGCGGCAGCGCCTGCGCAAGCCGCGCCACCGCTTCTTTCAAATCCATGCCAAGGATCAACAAGGTCGCCAGCACTGCCAGCAGGTTGTAGGCGTTGAAGCGCCCGATCAAACGGCTGTCAAGATCGATTTCACCGGCCGGGGTGGCGATGCGCAACGTGAGCCCGTCGTGCCGCGGTGCCATCGCAACCACGCGCACGTCACCGCCCTCGATGCCATAACTCAGGGACTTGATCTGCGGCCCGAGGCTCGCGAGCAGGCCGCGTCCGAAGGCGTCGTCGTGGTTGATCACGACATATTTCAGGCCTTCCAGGGCAAACAGCCCGGCCTTGGCCAGGCCGTAAGACACCATGTCGCCGTGATAATCGAGGTGATCGCGCGTGAGATTGGTGAATACCGCCACATCGAAGACGACGCCGTTCACGCGACCCTGCTCCAGCGCATGCGAGGAGACTTCCATCGCCACGTGGGAAGCGCCCTGATTGAGAAAATCGGCGAACAACCCCTGCACCGTCACGGCGTCCGGGGTGGTGTGCCGTGATGCATCCAGCACGCCG
>CAYIQV010000410.1:0-1801 GCA_964365635.1 uncultured Acidiferrobacteraceae bacterium | reverse complement strand
ACAGGTGGGCACCGGAGGTGCCGCTGCGCATCTGGTGCTCACCGGTTGGCAAGAAGGCGCGCACCGCGATGTGATACGGGAGATTCAGCGGCTGGGACTGACGCGCCGGGTGCATTGGTTGGGCTATGTCACTGACGAAATGCTTCCTCTGATTTACGCCGATGCAGTGGCACTTGTGTATCCCTCGCTCTACGAGGGTTACGGGATTCCATTGATCGAAGCGATGTATATGGGTTGTCCGGTTCTGTGCTCCAACGTGACGTCCTGCCCCGAGGTTGTGCGGAATGCGGCGCTTATGTTCGATCCTCTCGATGTCGAGATGATGCGCGATGCCATCGAGCGTGTTTGGTGTGATGCCGGGTTGCGCGAGTCCTTGAGAGAGGCGGGACGCAGGCGCGCTGCCGAGATTGATCCCTATCTTGGGGCGCGCAATCTTCTCGTGGCGTTCCAGCAGGCGATTGAAGAATACGAGGATCCGCGGCGTTGGCACTGGGTCGAGGGCAGCGCTCCGCCGGACGCGGATGTACCGCTGGTGAGCATCATTACTCCTTCCTACCAGCAGGGAGCCTTCATTCGCGAGACGATCGAAAGCATTCGGACCCAGGATTACCCACGCATCGAACATATCGTGGTGGACGGCGGGTCGACCGATGGCACGGTGGAAATCCTGCGTTCCTACGGCGACTCCCTGCGCTGGGTGTCGGAGTCCGATCACGGTCAGGCGCATGCGGTTAACAAAGGCCTTGCCATGGCCCGGGGCGAGATTATCGGCTGGGTGAACTCTGATGACACTTACCTGCCGGGAGCTATCTCCAAAGCAGTTGCGGCGCTTCGCAAGCCCTCTGGCTGTTGGGCAGTGTATGGGGAGGCTTATTACACGGATGAGCATGGAAGTGTGACTAGGCGATATGCCACCGAATCCTATTCGGTACAGCGTCTCCTGTGCCGCAGTTTCATTTGCCAACCGGCGGTTTTCTTTCACCGTCGGCTTTTGGATTTAGCGGGCACACTCGATGAGCGCTACGAGATGGCCATGGATTACGAGTTCTGGTTGCGCTGTTCCAAGGTCACGCCATTCCTGTACATACCAGCTTATCTCGCGACTTCTCGATTATACGCGTCCAACAAGACCAGTCGTTTTCGCATGCGCTCGGTTCGAGAGTCTATGCGTGCCTGCCGTGCCCATTACGGTCAAACCTCACTGCCATGGTGCCGTGAGTATGCCTTCGCCATGTCGGATCGCATTGCATTTCTGAAGCGCTGGAAGAAACTGAGAACGGTCGTGCGCCTGGCGCTCTTCCTGTACGCCTGGGCGCGAAGCGATATGCGAGGGACCCTGCGCGAGATGTTGCGGCCCATTTTGGCGCAAATACGGGCGTGAGCATGCGGACTTGCGGTTTTGTCCATTATGAGTTGGCGTTGATATTGCTGAGCGGTAACTTCGGGCGCGGTGAATAAGGAATCATGGCGGATATCGAAAAAAAGAAATTTGTAATAATAGGCGCCGGTCCGACCGGACTGGGCGCCGCCCTGCACCTGCGTGAATTGGGCGAAGATGATTTCCTGATCCTGGAGGCGGAAGACCACGCCGGCGGTCTCGCCTCCTCGGTAGTGGACGAGCAGGGCTTCACCTGGGACCTTGGCGGGCACGTCCAGTTCTCGCATTATCGTAAGTTCGACGAGTACATGGATCTGGCGCTCGCTGAGGCCGAATGGAACGTACACCAGCGCGAGAGTTGGGTGTGGCTCTTCAAGCGCTTCGTGCCCTATCCGTTGCAATATAATCTGCATCGCCTCCCGC
>CAYIQV010000409.1:0-1814 GCA_964365635.1 uncultured Acidiferrobacteraceae bacterium | reverse complement strand
CCCCCGCTACCAAATTTCAAAGGCCCCAGCGGGGCCTTTTTTGTTTTCCCGGATGTCAAAAAGGTCGGCGCAGACCATGGGCACTTTCCCAATATCCGGGAAGTGCTTATAATCCGACCCGGAATTAGCCAGAAGCAGTAAATAAGAAGTGGGCCGCGTGCCCACTTTTGTTTTGTGGGGCAAGAAGTTATGCGTGGCGCACGGGCGGACTTGCGGAAATTGATCGAACCCGGGGTCGGCGCTCTGGGGTTTGAGCTGGTGGATGTCGAATTGGTTGGCAGCGGCCAGCATCCG
Organism: uncultured Acidiferrobacteraceae bacterium; assembly: GCA_964365635.1. GTDB lineage: Bacteria > Pseudomonadota > Gammaproteobacteria > Acidiferrobacterales > Sulfurifustaceae > Sulfuricaulis. The sequence continues at coordinate 1,520 of CAYIQV010000409.1, read as the reverse complement.
ACCCTGCGGGTCTATATTGATAGCCCGAAGGGGATAAATGTCGACGACTGCGCCAAGGTCAGCCGGCAGATTTCCGCCATCCTGGATGTCGAGGATCCGTTGCCAAGCAGCTACCTGCTGGAGGTGTCGTCGCCAGGGCTGGATCGCCCCCTGGTGACGCCGGCGGATTTCACGCGCTTTGCCGGTGAGATGATCAAGGTCCGCATGCACGCGCCAGTCATGGGCCGGAAAAATTTTACCGGACGGTTGGTCGAAGCGACGGCAGACCATGTCGTGGTGGAAGTGGATAACGAGCGTATTGATTTGGCGTTTGCAGGCATGGACCGGGCGAAGCTGGTCCCCAAATTCTGAGCGCCGAATGTGATGGGAGAATGATATGGGTATGGGTAACGAAATACTGATGATTGTCGACGCGGTCTCGCGTGAAAAAGGCGTCGACAAGGAGATCATTTTTCAGGCCTTGGAAGCGGCCTTGGCCACGGCGACGCGCAAGCGTCACAAGGGAGACATTGACGCGCGCGTATTGATCCACCGCCATATCGGCACCTACGATACTTTCCGCCGCTGGGAAGTCATTGCCGATGAAACCGATGTCGTCGAGTTCCCCGATCGCCAGATAAAACTGACCGAAGCGCGTGCGCGGAAGCCGGACATTCAGGTCGGCGAGTTTATCGAGGAGCCGCTGGAGCCAGTCGAGTTCGGCCGCATTGCGGCACAGGCGGCGAAACAGGTCATCATGCAGAAAGTGCGCGAGGCCGAGCGCGACCAGATCGTCACCCAGTACAAGGACCGTAAGGGCGAGATGGTCACGGGTGTGGTCAAGCGTTTGGAGCGTGGCGATGCCGTGGTTGATCTGGGCAACGCCGAGGCGTTGTTGTCCAAGAGCGCGATGATCCCGCGCGAAGGTCTGCGCCCGGGTGACCGTATCCGTGCCTTCCTCGAAGACGTTAAATCCGTGCCCCGCGGACCGCAGCTGTTCCTGTCGCGGACGGCGCCCCATCTGCTGGTGGAGCTTTTCAAGCTCGAGGTTCCCGAAGCCGGCGAAGGTTTGATCAAGATTCATGCAGCGGCACGCGATCCCGGCCTGCGGGCCAAGATCGCGGTGAGCTCCTCTGACCCGCGTATCGATCCCATCGGGGCCTGTGTGGGCATGCGCGGCTCGCGTGTGCAGAGCGTATCGAACGAACTGGGCGGCGAGCGCGTGGACATCATTCTGTGGTCCGACAACCCGGCGCAGTTTGTGATCAACTCGCTCGCGCCGGCCGAGGTGCTTTCCATCGTGGTGGACGAAGAACTCCACAGCATGGACGTCATTGTCGATGAGAAACAGTTGTCGCAGTCCATCGGCCGTGGCGGCCAGAACGTGCGCCTGGCGTCCGAGTTGACGGGCTGGGAGCTGAATATCATGACCGAGGAATCGGCGCAGGAAAAGGGCACCAGCGAGGCCGCCAACGCCATTAAACTTTTCATGGAGCTGATGGATGTCGATGAAAACGTGGCCACGGTTCTGGTGCAGGAAG
>CAYIQV010000408.1:0-1822 GCA_964365635.1 uncultured Acidiferrobacteraceae bacterium | reverse complement strand
CGCTCGCAATCCCGGCCGTAGCCGGACGCGTGTCTGCTGCGACCGAAAGTGGCAACAGGAAAAGGAGAAAAACGATACGCAAGGCGGCAAGCATGGGCACAAGATAAAAGAGATAGAGGCAAAGCGCAAAACCGGGGATCGAAGATTCTTGGTGTTGCCTGATCCCGAAAACTAAGTAGGGAATCAAGAGCTGCCTTTTCTAGTGTGTAGCCCGGATGAAGCGTAGCGGAATCCGGGGATGGTCGCTTTTGCCGTCCACATTTCCCCGCATTGCGCTGACGCTTCATGCGGGCTACTTGTGGCGCTTTATGCCGCGCACGTACTGCATCCTGGATTAAAGGCGTTCAAGCAAGTGCCATTCGGCTCGGGGACTCTTTGTTTGCCTGACGCCGGAAACAAAAAAGGCGGCCAAGGCCGCCTTTTTCAGGAAAGCACGGGAATCAACCCGCCTTGCGTATCAGGTCTTCGTATTTCTGTCGCAACCGGTCCTTCGATTCCTTGTGGTTGGGATCAGTGATGATGCAGTCGATGGGACAAACCTCCACGCACTGCGAGGCATCATAGTGCCCGACGCACTCGGTGCAGAGATCGGGATCGATCTGGTAGATCTCATTGCCCTTGGTGATGGCGCCATTCGGGCACTCGGGCTCGCACACGTCGCAATTGATGCACTCATCCGTAATAATCAGCGCCATCTGAAAATACCTGTAAAAAAATATGGTTTTACGATAAGAACTGTCTGCGGAGATATTAGACGATTTTCGCGGACAGCGCAGCCGCGACGCGCGGATCCACAAAATCTGCCACATTGCCGCCGAGCAGCGCGATTTCCTTTACCAGCGAGGCGGAAATAAACATCTCCTGCTCGGAGGGCGTGAGAAAGACCGTTTCAATCTCAGGGGCAAGCCGGCGGTTCATGCCCGCGAGCTGAAACTCGAATTCAAAATCGGACGCGGCCCGCAGACCGCGCAGAATCACCTGCGCGTGGTGCTGACGCACGCACTCCACCAGCAGGTTATCGAACCCCGTCACACGCACCCCGCGAATATCCGCCAGCACGGCGCGCGCGAGCTCCACGCGCTCCTTCAGGTCAAACAACGGACGCTTCTGGGGATTGGCGGCCACGGCCACGATCACCTCATCGAACAGTTGCGAGGCCCTGCGTACCAAATCCTTATGGCCGTTGGTGATGGGATCGAATGTGCCGGGGTAGAGCGCAGTTACTTTCATTCAGAACCTCGGATTGATTGCAAAATATAACACGGCGAAAATTTCATCACTTGATGGAAATCAAGTATCACTTCTTCCGCGCCAGATGATACCCCACTTGCCCGGCCTTCTTGCTGCGGATCAATTCCCACGTGGCGGGAATGGGCAACGCTTCCACCTGGCTCGGCGCCTCGATGTAGATCAGACCGCCCGGCTTGATCCAGCCATGCCGCTCGACCAATTCGGCACAACGGGCAATGAGATCGCTTTTGAAAGGCGGGTCGAGAAAGATGATATCAAAGGGCTGGGGAGGCTGGTTCAGGTATTCGGCGGCATCGGCCAGCACCACCTCGGCATTCTGCGCCTCCAACAATTTCACATGACCACGCAACGCCTCGGCCACAGTAGGCGCTTTCTCCACCATGACCACACGGCCGGCGCCGCGGGACAAGGCTTCGAGGCACAGCGCCCCGGTGCCGGCAAAGAGATCGAGGCACTGGGCACCATCGATATAAGGTTGCAGCCAGTTAAACAGTGTCTCGCGCACCCGATCCGGCGTCGGTCGCAGCCCTTCCGCCTCGGCGATGTCGAGACGCCGTCCGCGCCAGTGTCC
>CAYIQV010000407.1:0-1826 GCA_964365635.1 uncultured Acidiferrobacteraceae bacterium | reverse complement strand
GAAGATCATATCGAGGTCGGAGGTATAGCCAAGCTCGCGGCTGCCGAGCTTGCCGTAGGCGATCACGGCGAAACCCGGATACGCCGTCACGCCATTTTGCACGAGTGTCGGCCGGCCATGTTTCCGGGTCATGTCATCGAATGCCAGCATGAGCGCTTGTTCCACCACCACCTCGGCGATCTCGCCCAGATGCCGGCCGATCTCCTCCGGCGCCAGACCTTTGCCGATATCCGCCGCCGCCACCCGCAACACATGTCCGTGGCGAAATTCGCGCAACGCCTCCATCTGCGCCTCCAGATCATCCACCGGCAGGCGCGCGAGCCGGCCCTGCAATTCGGCAGCGAGCGCCTCACGCGTCAGTGGCGTATACAGGCTCGCGGGGTCCATTAGCTCATCGAGCAGGATCGGATGCTGGCTCAGGTAACGCGCAATCCATTCGCTCGCCGCACACAGCTTCACCAGCTGCGACAGTGCCAGCGGATTTTCCACGAGCAACGCGAGATACACCGAGCGCCGGCCGATGGCTTCGATAAGCCCGATCAGACGCGCGAGGGTCGTCGGCGGTTCGTCGGTCAGTCCGGCGGCGCCGAGCAGCAGCGGCATGAGCCGGTCGAGGCGTTCACGCCCGTTGGCCGACAGCGCGCTGTAGGCGCCGCCTTCACGCAGCGCGTGCAGCAGGTTCCATGCCGTTTCGGCATCGGCGAACCCGGCGCGTTGGAGCACCTCGTGCGCCACAACAGCTTCGAGCGTGCCGGCCCAGACCGCATACAGTCCCTGTTCGTCCGCGGGCGGCGCCTCGCCCTGCGGCGCGGCAAACACCGACTCGAAATGTTCGTGCACGCGCTTCATGTGGCGCGTGAGCGCCGTCTGAAAACCGGCCCAATCCCGGAAGCCCATGCCCACGGCCACCCGCCACCGGTCGAGCTCATTCGTGGGCAGCACCTGGATCTGCTGGTCGGCAATCATCTGCAAGCGGTGTTCAGTATTGCGCAGAAATTCATAGGCCGTATGCAACTCGCTTGCCGCCTGTGTAGTCAGGTCGCCTTCACTCGCCAGTTGCGCGAGCACCGGCAGAATGCGACGCGACTGCAGCCGCGAGTCGCGGCCACCGCGGATCAGCTGGAACGCCTGGCCGATGAACTCCACTTCACGAATGCCGCCGGGCCCCAGCTTGATGTTGGATTCAATCCCCTTGCGCAGCAGTTCGCGGTGGATGCTGGCCTTGAGTGCGCGAATCTCCTCGACCGCCGTGTAGTCGAGGTAGCGCCGGTAGACAAAGGGTTTGATGCGCTGCAACAACTCCGCGCCCGCAGCCCGATCGCCGGCCACCACGCGCGCCTTGATGAGCGCGTAGCGTTCCCACATGCGCCCATGCGCCTGGTAGTACTGCTCCATGGCATCGAACGAAAGCGCGAGCGGGCCGCTCGCGCCATTCGGGCGCAGACGCATGTCCACGCGGAACACGAGACCGTCGCCGGTCGCTTCGTTTAGGGCGTTAATGAGCTGCTGGCCGAGGCGCACGAAGAATTCGTGATTGCTTAAACCACGTTTATCCGTTGCGCCATCTTCACTGTAGAAAAAAATGAGATCGATGTCGGAGGAAAAATTCAGTTCCTCGCCGCCGAGCTTGCCCATGCCGAGCACCACGAACTTCGCGACGTCACCGCCCTCTTCCGCTTTCGGCACACCATCGCGGTCACAGGCCCACGTCCACAGCTTGGCGAGCGCACCATCGAGGCAGGCATCGGCCAATGCCGACAGCGTGGTGACGGTTTCTTCAAGATTGGCCCAGCCAGCGAGGTCGCGCCAGGCGATGCGCGCCATCT
>CAYIQV010000406.1:0-1848 GCA_964365635.1 uncultured Acidiferrobacteraceae bacterium | reverse complement strand
TCACCCTTCGACAAGCTCAGGGCGAACGGGAGACTTGTTCAGAGCTTCCCTAGGGGTGTGCCAGACGGTCTGCGCCTTCGCGTTTATGAAAAAGACAGGTTCCGGTGTGTCTTCTGTGGCCGCAGCCCTATCTCGAATTTAGAAGTGGAGTTGCATGTAGACCATATCCGACCGTTTTCACAGGGCGGAGAAACAAAACTTGAGAATCTTCAAACTCTCTGTTCCTCATGTAATCTTGGAAAAAGCGATCGCACTGATGTTAAGTTGCCGAACAATAGCTAACACGTCGTTCAGCCTGACTACCAAAACAGCCGATGATTCGACTTTCTAAAACATTAAGCGCCTGGGGCACACCTGATTTTGAAGACACCCTCAAACAGGAAATTGCACAGATTGGCGGCGAACATCTTCCCCTGCAGCAGGGATTATCGACCAGCAGCTATGCCGTCGATAACAAACTGGATGTGATGATACTCAACGTTTCCGGGGAGGCAGGTTTTATACGGGCCAAGGCCGGTATTTTCTATTCAGGAATTATCGCCGGTTGCAGTTGTGCGGACGACCCCACACCCGTCAATGAACATCCTGAGTACTGTGTGGTGCAGCTTGATATCGACAAAATGACGGCTGTGACAACGGTTACTCTTCTGGCGGAATAGAAGGAAACATCGCCGCTAAACGGCCATTCGCGTCAACGCGAGAACCGCTTGGTCATTGGCAAGGAAATTTTTTAAACTCCCTAACAATAAAGAAAAGATCAGGCGGGATTTACAGGATTAAGATTTCTTGTTTCTAAACCCTTGATCCCGCCTGCACTGTTGTATTGTGTTAATCCTGTCCAAATTTATTTGGCTAGAGGTTCTAAGGAAAATCTACGCGGGCGCGGCTCAGGATTTGTCCGCGGAAGCCCAGTCCTTGAGCACGTACACCGCCCCGCAGTAGGGGCAACGCTCTTCACCGCTGGCTTCAATCGGCAGATACACCCGCGGATGCGAGTTCCACAGCGTCATGCCCGGCATGGGGCAGGACAGCGGCAGGTCGGCACGCGTGACCTCGTAGCGGTTCTGCGCGTTCGCCTGGATTTCCTTCGTCTCTTTAGATTGTGTGTCTGCCATAACACCCCTTTCACCCTGTGTAGGGTGGGCATCGCCCACCATTTGACGCCGACCGAAGCTGCTTGTGGTGGGCAGTGCCCACCCTACATTTATTTGACCGGAGTCAACCAATCGAGATGCTGGTGGCTGCGGCCGTGGACCACATCGAAATAGAGCGTCTGGAGTTTTTCCGTGATCGGGCCGCGTTTGCCGATGCCGATCTTGCGGCCGTCGAGCTCGCGGATCGGCGTCACCTCGGCGGCGGTGCCGGTAAAGAAGGCCTCGTCGGCGATGTACACCTCGTCGCGCGTGATGCGCTTTTCCACCACCCGGATGCCGAGTTCGGTCGCGAGCTGAATGACGGTGGCGCGCGTGATGCCGTCGAGCGCGGAGGTGACATCGGGCGTATACATCACGCCGTCGCGCACGATGAAAATATTCTCGCCACTGCCTTCGGAGACATAGCCCTCGGTGTCGAGCAGCAGCGCCTCGTCACAGCCCGAGGCGAGCGCCTCGCGCAGCGCCAGCATCGAGTTCATGTACTGGCCGTTGGCCTTGGCGCGGCACATGGTCACGTTTACATGGTGGCGATTGTAGGACGAGGTACGCACCTTGATGCCGTTCGCCAGTCCGTCATCGCCCATGTAGGCGCCCCACGTCCACGCCGCGACAATGGCGTGCACCTTGAGGTTATCCGCACGCAGGCCCATGCCCTCGCTGCCGTAGAAACACATCGGGCGGATGTAGGCCGACT
>CAYIQV010000405.1:0-1864 GCA_964365635.1 uncultured Acidiferrobacteraceae bacterium | reverse complement strand
GGGTCAAGCGCGAGAATGGACGCCTGCGCCAGTTCAATCTTTCCTGCCTCATCACCGACGAGTTCATGCAGGCAGTGAAGAAAGACGCCCCGTGGGATCTGATGTTTCCCGCGAGCCGCCACGAATACGAAGACTCGAATAACCGCATCGTCTGGCGCCCCTGGCCGGTCACCGAAGGCTACGTCACCGACAACCTCGGCCAGGTCGCCTGCAAGGTGTACAAGACCATCCCGGCACGCCGGCTGTGGGACCTCATCATGGCCTCGACCTATGATTATGCCGAGCCGGGATTTATCCTGATCGACAAGATCAGTGAAATGAACAACAACTGGTTTTGCGAAAACATCCGCGCCACCAACCCCTGCGGCGAACAGCCGTTGCCGCAATACGGCTCCTGCCTGCTGGGCTCGGTGAATCTGACCAAGTTTGTGGACGAGCCCTTTACCGAAGCCGCCAGCTTTAATTGGGAGCGTTACCGCGAGGTGGTGGCGATCTTCACCCGCATGCTCGACAACGTGGTCGAGATCAACGGTCTGCCGCTGGAACAACAGCGTCACGAAATCACCTACAAGCGCCGCCACGGCATGGGCTTCCTGGGTCTGGGCTCCACGCTCACGATGCTGCGCATGAAATACGGCTCTCCCGAGTCGCTCGAGCTCACCGAACGCGTGGCGCGTGAAATGGCTCAGGTGGGCTGGGAGGTAGGCGTCGAACTGGCCGAGGAGAAGGGCCCGGCCCCGATCATGGTCGACGAGTTCACCCTCACCGAAGCCATGCTCGCAAGCCGCCCGGAGATGCGTCGCGACGGTTACAAGGTGGGCGACAAGGTGCCGGGCAAGGTGCTGCTGGCCAGGTACAGCCGCTACATGCAGAAGTTCGACAAGGGACTCACGGACCGCATTGCCGAGGTCGGCGCACGCTTCACCCACCATACCTCTATCGCCCCTACCGGCACGATCTCGTTGTCGTTGGCGAACAATGCCAGCAACGGCATTGAGCCTTCGTTCGCCCATCAGTACAGCCGCAACGTGATCCGCGAGGGGCGCAAGACCAAGGAAAAGGTGGATGTGTTGTCCTTCGAACTGCTGGCCTACCGCACCCTGGTCAACCCCAAGGCGGCCCAGGATTCGGACGACCCGCTGGCCAAGCTGCCGGATTACTTCATTACCGCCGACCACATCCACCCGCGCGAACACGTGGACGTGCAGGCGGCAGCGCAGAAATGGGTGGATTCCTCGATTTCCAAGACGGCGAACGTCCCCACGGACTACCCCTATGAGGACTTCAAGGACATCTACATGTACGCCTACGAACAGGGGCTCAAGGGTTGCACCACGTTCCGCTTCAACCCGCAGGCCTTCCAGGGTGTGCTGGTCAACGACAAGGACCTCGAGAACACCACCTACCGCTTCCAGTTGGCGAACGGCGAGATCATCGAGGTCAAAGGCAATGAACAAATCGAGTACGACGGCGAGATGCACACCGCCGCCAACCTGTACGATGCCCTGAAGGAAGGGTATTACGGTCGGTTCTGAGCGTCAGAACCGATACAAATAACGGTAGAGAATGGAAAAAGGAGCGCCGACATGGCCATCAAAATCAACGAAAAGATCACCGGATACGAGGTAGTCAAAGAGGAGCCCCATCGCCCCGAGAGCAACGTCGTGCACATGCACGAGAAGCTTGAACGGCCGGAGATGCTGCTGGGCTCAACCTACAAGATCAAGACCCCGCTGACCGAGCACGCCCTATACGTCACGATCAACGACATCGTGCTCAATCTGGACACGCCGCACGAGAAGCGCCGGCCGTTCGAGATCTTCATCAACTCCAAGAACATGGACCACTTCCAGTGGGTGGTGGC
>CAYIQV010000404.1:0-1880 GCA_964365635.1 uncultured Acidiferrobacteraceae bacterium | reverse complement strand
GAACACCGGCCGCAATTTCCCGAGCTGGGCGAGATCGGAATCGCGCCGCAGCCCGAAGTCCTCGGCGTAGAAATTTCCGCGCGTGTCATACAGCGTCTCCACTTCGGTCTGCATCTGGCCGGCATCGAACGCCGCCGCCAGGCGCTGGTGGCTCGACAAGGCAAAGGCGTCCTGCTGTTCGCGCGTGATACCAAAGCGGTGCGCCACAATCTCGGCCGTCTGGCCCATGTTGAGTTTCACCAGTGGATCGGTGAGCCCGAGCAGCAGCGCGTATACCGGCTTCAGATAGGCCGGACGGAAGCGCGCGATGCCCTGCAACCGCGCCGGCAAACTGCGGGCGCGCAACAGGCCGCCCAGCCATTTGGCCATCTGCAGGTTCCACTGGATCGGCGCGCGGCTCATGGCCTCGGCACCGCCGGCGAGCACCAGATGCGAAGCGCCGAGCGCGATGCGTTCCGCGGCCGACGCCAGCGCCTGCAAGCCGGAGGCACAGTTGCGCTGCACCGTGAACGCCGGCACCTGCTGGCTGCAACCGAGACGCAATGCGATGAGGCGCGCGATATTGGCCTCATCTGGCGCGGGAATGACACAGCCCACGATGACCTCGTCGATCTCGGTCGGCGCAAACGGCTGGCGCGCGAGCAGCGGCCGCGCCGCGGCCACGGCCAGATCGGCTGCCGCAAAGAGGCCGGGCTCGCCGCGTGCCTTCAGAAACGGCGTGCGTGCTCCGTCAACGATGAAAACTCGGTTCATGGTGTTACCTTAAACTATGCTCAGAAATAATATCTCTCGCCGCAAAGGCGGCCGCTCCCGCGCATCCTGCGCTCGCGGCATTTGAACGTCCCTGTACAGCACAAAGATCGCAAAGTTTTTCTCTGTAAAAAATACTCATATATTTTTCTTTGCGTCCTTCGCGTCTTTGCGGCAGATAATCATAATTACCATAAACTATGCCTTGAAATCGTCCACGGCGATCACCGCGCGCCGCGCCGCATGGGCCGCGCGCACGAGTTCCGCTTCCGCGGCGGTGAATATCTCCTGGCGCAACGCCTCCTTGATCTGGGCCGCCATATCGCCGTGCAATACCGGATTTTCCTCCACGAGTCGGTGCAGTTTGCGCTCCAGCGCTTCGGCGGCGATCACCTTAGGCAGGGCGTCTTCGAGACGGCCGGTGGTGTCCTTCGGATCCTGCGACACAAAAATGCCGGCGGTGAGGCGGTCGCGTGCCGCGGAGGGTTCCAGCAACAGCTTTGCCACTTCATGGCCCCGGGCATCGTTCGGCACCTGGTAACGCCGGCCCATCGGGAACACCAGTCCGCCCATGAGCCAGGCGAGAAAAGCGTTGGGAAAATTCTTGAGAATGATGACGAGTGTTTTCTCCGCCTCGTGCAGGCAGTAATCGCAGGCCCAGCACATCAGCGGGATGTCCGCCTCGGGCCGGCCGTCGTCCTCGAAGCGCTTGATGACGGTGGAGGCAAGATACATGTGGCTTAATACATCAGCGAAGCGGCCGGAGATTTTTTCCTTGCGCTTGAGGGCACCGCCGAGCGACAACATGGCGATATCGGAAATGAAGGCGAACGCCGTCGACAGACGCGTGAGCTTCTGGCAATAACGATGGCCCGGCCCGCTGACTGGCGTGCGCACGAAAACCGCGTTGGTCAGTCCGAACCACAGGGCACGCAGGGCATTGCTGAGGGTGAACCCGATGTGGCCGAAGATGGCGCGGTCAAACTGCCTCAAGGCGTGTGTATGGTCCGGATCCGACACGGCCTGCATTTCCTGAAACACATAGGGGTGACAACGCACGGCGCCCTGGCCGTAAATGATAAGCGCACGTGTGAGAATGTTTGCGCCCTCGACGGTGATGCTGATCGGCA
>CAYIQV010000403.1:0-1880 GCA_964365635.1 uncultured Acidiferrobacteraceae bacterium | reverse complement strand
CTTCTCCCTCCGGGAGAAGGTTAGGATGAGGGGGACATTAAAAAGCAAATGCTTACATGAAATATGAACACCCTCACCCCGGCCCTCTCCCGCAGGGAGAGGGAGTTTTTCAGCAACTTGTTAGGTAGGATTATAGGGTTCAGGCCCGGGGAATGCATCTCGACGCAGGGTTTTTGGCAGGAGACAAGACGATGAAGGCGCAAATGAGATGGCTCGCGGCAATTTTCCTTCTGTTGGCATCCTTGGCCATGGCTGCGGGGCCGGATGTGCGGCTCAAGGATTTTGACGGCAAGGATCGCAATGCCAATGAATTTATCGGCCAGGGAAAGTGGGTCGTGGTCGCGATCTGGTCGTCCGATTGCCCCATTTGCCGGCGTGACATCTATCACATGACCTTTTTCCACGACGAGCACCGCAAAAGCGACGCCGTGGTGCTGGGCCTGTCCATCGATGGTTATGCTGACAGGGAAAAGGCACAGGGGTTTGTTAACGATCAGAGCCTCAACTTCCCGAACCTCATCGGCGAGTGGACCGATGCGGCCCGTCTCGGTCCGGGAACCTTTGTCGGCACCCCGACGTATTATTTTTTCTCGCCCGAGGGGAAATACATGACTCAACGCATCGGCCCGCTGACACAGGATCAGGCCAATGGCATCTTGCGTGATTTACAGAAGAAACAAACCAAAGCAAACAAAAAATAGTTTCGGACAGACGTTCACATCGCCATGAGCCTTTGTCGCCGGTTTTTGGTTACGGGCCGGGTGCAGGGTGTGTTCTATCGTGCCAGTGCCCAGGATACAGCCTTGCGTCTGGGGCTCACGGGTTGGGTGCGGAATCTGGGAAATGGCAGCGTGGAGTTGCTGGCCTGTGGCGAGGAGGAAAAACTTCAGGAACTGGAACGCTGGTTATGGCAGGGGCCGCCACACGCCAAGGTTGAGCAGGTGACGGCACAGGAATGTGCGGAACAACCGTTCACCGGGTTTTCCGTGAGACACTGAATTACTGCTGGTACCACCGCGCTTTGAGCGCCACGTTGACGCGGTCCGCATAGCGGCGCTCGGTGGTGCCGTTGTAGCGACGCAGCGCCATCTGCAAGTTGCCTTTTTCCTTCGTCAGATAATATTTGAGAATCGTGCAGCCGAGCCGCAGGTTGGTGTGGAGGCGGAACAGGCTGTCGCCGGGCTTGCCGATTTCCTTGAGCCAGAACGGCATGACCTGCATCAGCCCGCGCGCACCGGCGCGGGAAATGGCGTACTGGCTGAAATTGCTTTCTACCTCGATGATCGCGAGCACCAGCTCCGGCGTCAATCCAGCACGATGGGCCTCGTAGTGGACGTGCTTCAAGAGCTCGATGCGATAGCTCGGGTCCGGAACGCGCTTCTCGATCCGATGCGACATGTCCATCAACCATACCTCGGCGTCGAACCGGTCGGCAAAGCTATCGGTTGCGGAGGCCGCTTTCTTCACCAGACTCTTCAGCTCCGGATCGATTTCCTCGGCCAGTGCCGTGGCCGGGCCGAGGCAGAACCACAGCAACAGCATCATGCCGCCGAGAAGTGAGCGGGTGGCGGTCTGCATGCAGTCGCGTGGTATCAGGGGAATCATGGAATTTCCGGGAAAACGGAGTGGCTGTCTAATGAGAAAATAGGACAGATGCCGCATTTTCGCAAGCGATGATAACGGCAGCGGGCGTATAATCGTTTTGAATCAATGGATGGTTTTCCATGACAAAGACTAAAGGCATTCCTGCCGATGCTGGCGGCGGTATCGCCGATCTCGATGCCTGGCTGCAGGAGATCGCTGCGGATCGCACGCCTGCGGAGATCGCGTTCATCCGCCGCGCCTGTCTGCTCGCGCAGCAGGCCCATGCCGGCCAGATG
>CAYIQV010000402.1:0-1888 GCA_964365635.1 uncultured Acidiferrobacteraceae bacterium | reverse complement strand
TACGAAGAAAAAACCATCACACCGTTGAAAAACGAAAAGGGTGACATCACGCACTTCGTCTCCACCGGCAAGGACATCACCGCGCGCATGCTGGCCGAAAACGAAAACCGGCGCATGCAGGCGTTCCTCAATTCCGTGGTCGAGAATCTGCCCAACATGCTGTTCGTCAAGGATGCGAAAGACCTGCGGTTCGTGCGCTTCAACAAGGCCGCCGAGGAACTGCTCGGCTACTCCCGCGATGAAATGCTCGGCAAGAACGACTACGACTTCTTCACCAAAGAAGAAGCGGACTTTTTCACCGCCAAGGACAGAGAGGTCCTGGACAGCCGTCAGCCCCACGACATTCCCGAAGAGTCCATTCACACCAAACACAAAGGCACGCGCCTCCTGCACACCCAGAAAATCCCGATCCTGGACGAGGCAGGAAAGCCGCTTTATCTGCTGGGCCTCTCCGAAGACATCACCGAGCGCAAAACATCGGAGGACCTGCTCGCACGCCTGGGCCGGATTCTGGACCATTCTTCCAACGAGGTTTACGTGTTTTGCGCGGACACCCTGCGCTTCATGCAGGTCAACCAGGGGGCGCGGCAAAACCTCGGCTACACCCTGGAAGAGCTGAAAGCGCTCACGCCGCTTGATCTGAAGCCGGAATTCACCAGGCCAGAATTTGAAGCCCTCATTGCGCCGCTGCGCCGCGGCGAACAGGACACGATGACGTTTGAAACCGTGCACCAGCGCAAGGATGGCAGCCTGTATCCGGTCGAAGTGCGGCTGCAATTTTCCCGCAATGAAATCCCGCCGGTATTCTTCGCCATCATTCAGGACATCACCGAGCGCAAAAAAGCGGAGGACACGTTGCGCGCCAGCGAGGAAGGCCTGGCTCATGCCCAGCGCATCGCCCATCTCGGCAACTGGAACTGGGATCTCGTCACCGGCGAACTGCGCTGGTCGGACGAGGTTTACCATATCTTCGGCCTGAAACCGCAGCAGTCCCGCATCACCACCGAGACCTTTCTCAATGCCGTGCATCCGGACGACAGGACATCCGTCACGGAAACGGCGAACCAGGCCATCACGGAAAAGCTACCCTTCGATCTCGACTTTCGCATCATCCGGCCCAACGGGGTCGAACGCATCGTGCACGAACAAGCCGAAGTCACTTTCGATGAAAACGGCAAACCGATCCACATGGTCGGGACCATTCAGGACATCACCGCCTCCCGCCGCGCGCAGGAACGCCTGAATTACCTCGCCTACTACGACACGCTGACCGGCCTGCCCAACCGCGTCCTGCTGCAGGACCGGCTGCACCAGGCCATGCTGGAGGCGCACCGGCGCGACCGGCTGGTGGCGGTGATGTTCCTCGACCTCGACCGTTTCAAGATCATCAACGACACGCTCGGGCATGACGTGGGCGACGCGCTGTTGAAGGAGGTGGCCGGGCGCCTGACGACCTGCGTGCGCGCCGGCGACACCATCTCGCGCCTCGGCGGAGACGAATTCACCGTGATCCTCGCCAACGTGGCGCATGTGGATGACGTGTCGCGCGTGGCGCAGAAAATCATCGACAGCTTCATACCGCCGTTCCAAATCGCCGGGCGCGAGATGTTCATGAGCACCTCCATCGGTATCACACTGTGTCCGCTCGATGACAGCAGCCTCGAGAACCTGATGCGCAACGCCGACGCCGCCATGTATCACGCCAAGGAAATGGGGCGGAACACCTTCCAGTTTTACACCGCGGAGCTCAACCGGCACACCGCCAAGCGCTTGCAGCTTGAAACCGCGCTGCGCCACGCGCTCGAACGCAATGAGCTGTTGCTGCATTACCAACCGCAGGTGAATCTGAAAACGGGCCGAATCATCGGCGCCGAGGCGCTGCTGCGCT
>CAYIQV010000401.1:0-1897 GCA_964365635.1 uncultured Acidiferrobacteraceae bacterium | reverse complement strand
GAACGTGCCAGCCGCCTGGCGCGCTGGATCCAGTCGGTCGAGATTCCCGGTACCATGGTGTATTTCAAGATCGCCAAGGTACGGGTTTCTTTCCTGTTCATTTTGCCGCTGGGCGTCGCGACCGGCATGTTGGCTGCGACCATCGCTGTCGGCGGTTTCATCGGCGTGCCTGCCATGATCTACGTGCTCGGCGTGCATTCGCTGGTGGCGAGCGCGACCGAGCTTGTTATCGCCTTCGTCATGGGCATGGGCGGAGCCGTTAAGTACGCGCTGCACGGGCTGGTGGACATCCGTTTGGCTTTGATCATACTCGCCGGCTCGCTGTTCGGAATTCAGCTCGGCGCCATTGGCACGACCTATGTGAAACCCTATGTCATCAAGCTCGTGATGGCGGTGATCATGTTGATTGTGGCGGTGAGCCGTCTTGCCGAGATACCGAACTACCTCACGGAACTGGGGATTATGCACCTCGAACTCCGCACCATGGGGTTCCTCCATGGGGCGAGCTTCGCGCTCATGATCATGGCGCTCGTGATCGGCGCTTTCATCATCCTCGGCGCCATGGTGCGCGGGCACCGCGAATACCGTTCAAGCCTCAAGGCGGTTGAGCAGTCGCCCGACTGACTCGCTACTTCCCGTCCTGGTTGTCCGACCTGACCGGACAAACGACGTTAAGCGGGCAATCCGCGTCGTGCTGGCCGCCGAGTTTCTTCCAGGCATAGTCGAGCGCCTGCTCCTCGGTGCGGAAGAAGCGGCCCTTGCCGATTCGTTCGTATAGTCCGGTGCGATGCAGTACGTCAATCACCTGTTTCTTGAGTCCCGTGAACAACACTAAAATTCCGGTCTTTTCCAGACGGCCGGTAAGATGGGAAAGCATGTCTTCGCCAGTGGCGTCGATTTGATTGATTCCCTCGCCTATGACGATTATGAACTTGAGCCCCGGATTGACTGCGACTCGTTCTTGAATTTTGTCTTCGAAATAGCTGGTATTGGCAAAATAAAGTGAGCCGTCAAAACGGATCACGGAGATGTTTTCACAGGTTCTTAGTCCGAATACATCGGCGTCGCGTAGCGTGCCATCGGAGTGTCGTGCGAGTATCGCCACGCGCGGTTGCATGGTACGGTATAGATAGAGGATCAGTGCCAATCCCGCCCCAATCAATATACTCTTGTCGAGGTGTGGGGCGAATGCCAAGGTCAGCACGAAGGTCACGACCACGACGATGCCGTCCTGTTTGTTGACTTGCCAGGCATGTTTGATGGCGCTGATATTGATGAGGCCGATGACGGTCATCATGATGACCGCGGCGAGCGTCGCCTGCGGCAAGTAGTAGAGAAGCGGTGTGAGCCATAACAAGGTCGCCACGACAATGACGCCCGTAACCACCGACGAAAAGCCGGTTATGGCCCCTGCACCGATATTCACCGCCGAGCGCGAAAATGAACCCGAGGTCGGATAACTCTGCGTTAGGCTGCCGACGATGTTGCCGATTCCCTGACCGATAAATTCTTGATTGGCATCGAGTTTCTGGCGGGTCTTGGTCGCCATTGCCTTGGCGATGGAAATCGCTTCCATGAAACCAATGAGGGAAATCGTAATCGCACCAGAGAGCAATTGTAGAATTACGGCGAAATCGAACGTCGGTAGCGTGAACGAAGGTAAGCCCTTGGGTATGTTGCCGATGACATTTCCGCCGCCATTCATTACCAGTTTGTCCTCCTCGATGCTTCGGATGCGCCACAGGCGACCATCGGTGATAGCGCCTTCTGGTGCATGGCCACGCAAAAAGAATTTTCCAGGGTCGCCGTTCGGCCCCTGCAGATGAACAAACCTGTTTTTCTTAACTTCGTCGAGGTCCGTAAGCGCACTCTTGACGCGGCGTTCCAGTTTGAGCTT
>CAYIQV010000400.1:0-1903 GCA_964365635.1 uncultured Acidiferrobacteraceae bacterium | reverse complement strand
GGCGCCAAGGGCGACAAACTGGTGCCGGAAGGCGTCGAAGGCCGCGTGCTCTACAAGGGACCGATGCTCAACATCATTCATCAGCTCATGGGTGGTTTGCGTTCCAGCATGGGCTATACCGGCAGCCCCGATATCGATACGTTGCGCACCAAGAGCCAGTTTGTGCGCATCACCAGCGCCGGCATCCGGGAATCACACGTGCATGACGTGATGGTGACCAAGGAAGCGCCGAATTATCAGCGGGAGTAATATCGCTTGACGCAAAGGCGCGAAGACGCAAAGAAAAGATTCTTGATTAAATTCTCTTTGCGACTTTGCGCCTTTGCGTCAAAAATTCTTACAGCTTCATGACCGATCCACATTCACATAAAATCCTCATCCTCGACTTCGGGTCACAGTACACCCAGCTTATCGCGCGCCGCGTGCGTGAGGCGGGAGTCTATTGCGAACTGTATTCCTGGGACATACCGGTCGAGGAAATCCGGAAATTCGCTCCGCGCGGCATCATTCTCTCCGGCGGTCCGGAGTCGGTGACGCTCGCCGATGCCCCGCGTGCGCCGCAGGAAATTTTCGATATGAAGATCCCCATTCTCGGGATCTGTTACGGCCAGCAGACCATGGCGGCGCAACTGGGCGGGGAAGTGCAGGGTTCTGACCAGCGTGAATTCGGTTACGCTCGCGTGCGTATGCACGGCCATTCACGCCTGTTCCGCGATATCCGCGACGAACACATGGACGATGGCAGCGAGTGGTTGCACGTATGGATGAGCCACGGCGACCGTGTTACCAAGTTGCCGCCGGGATTCCAGGTGATTGCCGAAACCGCCTCTGCGCCATGCGCCGGTATCGCCGACGAGGCGCGTGGGTATTACGGCATCCAGTTCCATCCCGAGGTTACGCACACCACGCAGGGCCGCGCCATCTTGCAGCGGTTCGTGCATGAGATCTGCGGCTGTGCCTCGTTGTGGACCCCCAGCAACATTATTGAAAGCATGATCCAGTCGGTGCGCACGCAGGTGGGGCAAGACGAAGTCATGCTCGGGCTTTCCGGTGGCGTGGATTCGTCGGTGGTTGCCGCGCTGCTCGCGCGCGCCATTGGCAAGCAGCTTACCTGTATTTTTGTGGACAACGGCCTGTTGCGCCTGAATGAAGGCGATCAGGTAATGGAGACTTTTGCCCGGCACATGGGCGTGAAGGTGATCCGGGTGGATGCCGAGGATCGTTTCCTTTCCGCGCTCAAGGGTGTGGCCGATCCGGAGCAGAAACGCAAGATCATCGGGCGCGTATTCATCGAGGTGTTCGAGGCAGAGGCGGCGAAGATCAAGAATGCCAGATGGCTCGCGCAGGGCACGATCTATCCGGATGTTATCGAATCCGCCGCGTCCAAGACCCAGAAGGCGCATGTCATCAAGTCGCACCATAACGTCGGCGGGCTTCCCGAGCACATGAAGCTGAAGCTGCTCGAACCGTTGCGTGAGCTCTTCAAGGACGAGGTGCGCCGTATTGGCGAAGAGCTTGGGCTGCCACACCAGATGGTTCACCGTCATCCATTTCCTGGCCCGGGCTTGGGTGTGCGTATCCTGGGCGAGGTCAAGAAGGAATACGCGGAAATATTGCGCAAGGCCGATGCCATCTTCCTTGAAGAGTTATACCGCCATGACCTCTACGAAAAAATCAGCCAGGCGTTTGCGGTATTCCTGCCGGTCAAATCCGTGGCCGTCCTGGGCGATGCGCGTGCCTATGATTATGTCGTGGCGTTGCGCGCGGTCGAGACCGTGGATTTCATGACCGCCACCTGGGCGCACATCCCCTACGATGTGCTTGGTATTATCTCCAACCGCATCATCAACGAAGTGCGTGGTATTTCGCGGGTGGTCTACGACATCTCCGGTAAGCCGCCGGC
>CAYIQV010000399.1:0-1924 GCA_964365635.1 uncultured Acidiferrobacteraceae bacterium | reverse complement strand
TTTCAATACCGATATCCACATCCAGCAGCAGGTGGCGCATACCGGAGAAAAAATGTTGCGCGAATACCCACACGATTAGCAGCCACACCAAGCGTCCTGGCAACGTTGCCGCCGAGTTGGCAATTCTGGCAAAGGCCTCGGGGTCTTGCAGCGAACGTTGCAGTAGATACAGTGCGCCCGGCAACAGCAGCACGAGCAGTGCGCCGGTGGCACGGTGAACAATAGACACCACACCCGTAACCGGAAGGCGTATCTTGAGGAGATTGAGATAAACCGGGCGCTTGTTCTTCTTTCCCATGGCTCTATAGTGTAAACCGGCTGCTTCCTGCGTCTACCCGTTTTTTCCTGGCGGACAATTTCGCTATGATGCGTCACCAGAAGAAAGCATGCAAAGGATAATGACGTGACCAACGATTGGAAATCATTTTTAGAGAGTCAGGGCGCGGTGTTCGCGAACAACCAGGTGCGGGACTTTGGCCATGCGTCCGAGGAACGGCGCGCAGCCGCCCAGGGAACCATCCTCGCCGACCTTTCCGATACCGCACTGATTCGCGCCCGCGGCGCGGATGTGCAGACCTTCCTCAATGGCCAGTTCAGCAATGATCTGAAACAGCTCGACGCAGTTCATAGCCAGCTTGCCGCTTGGTGCAGCCCCAAGGGCCGGATGCTCGCGATCTTCCGGATATTGCGGCGCGGCGACGATTACCTGCTGCAACTGCCCGCGGCGTTGCAGGCGGATATGCTGAAGCGCCTGCGTATGTACGTGCTGCGCGCCAAAGCCACGCTCGACAGCATGGATGAGGAGCTGCGAGCCATCGGTCTTTCCGGTCCCATAGCGGAAAAAATTCTCACCACGCACACTGGTTTTTTACCGGAGGGCGAGAACGGTTGCGCGACCCAAGGTGACCTTACTATCTTGCGACTGCCGGGCATCCACCCGCGCTTTGAAATCATTGCGCCGGTGCCGGCGGCCAAGAAGCTGTGGGAGATCCTCAAAGCGGAGGCGACCATGACGGGTCCCGGAGTCTGGGCCTGGCTCGATATCATGGCGGGTATCCCCACCGTCCTGCCAACAACCAGCGAGGCCTTCGTACCTCAGATGGCCAACCTTGAACTCATCGGCGGCGTGAATTTCAAGAAGGGTTGTTATCCCGGTCAGGAGATCGTGGCGCGCATGCAATACCTGGGCAAACTGAAGCAGCGCATGTACCGCGCTCAGGTGACTTGTGATACCGCGCCACAGCCGGGCGATGCCATTTATGCGCCAAACTTTCCGGGCCAGTCTGCCGGCACTGTAGTCGATGCCCAGCCTTCCCCCGAAGTCGGCTACGATCTTCTCGCCGTGATTCAGATCAGCAGCGTCACCGCGGGTGAACTCCACCTCGGAAGCGAAACCGGACCGAGACTGAGTCTTCACCCATTACCCTACGCCGTCTCTACCGCGGCCTGAGTGATTATAGGGGTCTGTTGCTGTCTATAAGTAAATCCTAATAAGCCCGAGAATGTCGCCATGCGGCTTGACTTGTGGTTGTCTGGAAGGTATAGAAAACAGATGTTCCGAGCGTAAAGAATTCCATTGCGCCACGGGGCTATTGCAGCTGGGCATCAGGTCCGGCATGGAAGATTGCATATGAACCAAAACCTTGGAGGACACGTAATGAAGCAATTCAAACACCTTTTTGCCACCCTGTTCGCATCCCTGTTCGCATCCCTGTTCCTGCTCGTCGCCGGCTCGGCCCTGGCGGGCGATACGCCAGCCGAGGCGCCTAAAGGCACCACCATCGTGGACGCCAAAAAAGTCCAGGAGCTCCAGGCTCAGGGCGCCCTCATCGTCGATACCCGTAAAGCCGCAGAAATCGGCGAAGGCAGCATCAACGGTGCGATTACCCTGCCCTACGATCCGGAGAAGAGCGCCAAGGAAGTC
>CAYIQV010000398.1:0-1931 GCA_964365635.1 uncultured Acidiferrobacteraceae bacterium | reverse complement strand
CGAAGGCGGCCGTACCGTGGGCGCGGGGGTGGTGGCGAAGGTGGTTGAATAAGTATTAGAGCGGGAAACAATGGCTAATCAGAAAATTCGCATCCGTCTCAAGGCGTTCGATCATCGCTTGATCGACCGTTCCGCGGCGGAGATCGTCGACACGGCCAAGCGTACCGGTGCACTCGTGCGTGGACCGATTCCGCTGCCGTCCAAAATTGAGCGCTACACGCTCAATCGCTCGCCGCATTGCGACAAGAAAGCGCGTGACCAGTTCGAATTGCGTACGCACAAGCGGATCATGGACATCATCGAGCCCACGGACAAAACCGTGGATGCACTGATGAAGCTCGATCTGGCCGCGGGTGTCGATGTGGAAATCAAGCTGGGCTGAGGAATTAATCATGGCGCTCGGACTTATTGGAAAGAAAATCGGCATGACCCGCCTGTATTCGGCGGAAGGGTCAGCCACGCCGGTGACGGTGCTGGAAGTTACCGCGAATCGCGTAACGCAGGTGAAGGACGAGTCGAATGACGGCTATCGCGCCGTGCAGGTCACGACCGGGACCCGCCGCGCGGATCACCTGACGAAGGCCATCACGGGCAAGTATGCCAAGGCCGGTGTGGAGCCGGGTCGTGGTTTGTGGGAATTCCGTCTCAATGCCAATGAAGGGGCGGATCTCAAGCCAGGCGCCGAGATCAAGCTCGATATCTTCACGGTGGGCCAGCACGTGGATGTGCAGGGCACCTCGATCGGTAAAGGTTTTGCCGGCACGATCAAGCGCCACCACTTTTCTGGCGGCCGCGCGAGCCATGGTAACTCCCTGTCGCACCGCGCCCCGGGATCAATCGGCCAGCGCCAGACGCCGGGCCGTGTGTTTCCGGGCAAGCCCATGGCCGGGCACATGGGTAACGCGACATGCACGAACCTGAATCTCGAAGTCGTGCAGGTGGACGCCGAGCGTAACCTGCTGCTGGTGAAAGGGGCGGTACCGGGTTCCAAGGGCCAGGATGTGATCATCCGCCCGAGCGTGAAGGAAAAGCGCGCCAAGAAATAGGATGCGGACATGAAACTCAATGTCGTGAATGATACAAACGGGTCACCCGTGTCGGAACTGCAAGTTTCCGATGCCGTGTTCGGCGTCGATTATAACGAGCCGTTGGTGCACCAGGTGGTGGTGGCGTACCAGGCGGCCGGACGTCAGGGCACGCGCAAGCAGAAGACTCGCTCCGAAGTGCGGGGCGGCGGTCGCAAGCCCTGGAAACAGAAGGGTACGGGCCAGGCGCGCGCCGGTACGATCCGTAGTCCCTTGTGGCGCGGTGGTGGCAAGGTTTTCCCTTCCACGCCGGACGAGAATTTTGTCCAGAAGGTGAATAAAAAGATGCATCGTGGCGCCATGCGTTCCATCCTTTCGGAACTGGCGCGTCAAGGGCGGCTCGTGATGGTGGGTGATTTCAAGATGGATCAGCCCAAGACTAAGGTTCTGCTCGGCAGACTGACCAAGCTCGGCACCCCGGATGTCCTGATCGTGATGGACAGCCTGGATAATAATCTGGTGCTGGCGGCGCGCAACCTGGCCGACGTAGACGTGCGGGCAGTAAGCGCGACCGATCCGGTCAGCCTGCTGCGCTACGAAAAAGTAATCATGACGAGCGGTGCCGCGAAGAAGTTCGAGGAGATGCTGGCATGAACGAAGAGAAATTATTTCACGTGATTCTGGCCCCGCACGTCTCCGAGAAGAGCACGCGCGTGGCCGACAAGCAGCGACAGGTTGTGTTTACCGTGCGCCGCGATGCCACCAAGCCGTTGATCAAGCAGGCCGTGGAAAAAATGTTCAGTGTTCAGGTGGAATCCGTCACGGTAGTCAACGTGAAGGGCAAGTCCAAACGTTCGGGCAAGACGCCTGGACGCCGTCAAGACTGGAAGAAGGCCTATGTGAGCC
>CAYIQV010000397.1:0-1932 GCA_964365635.1 uncultured Acidiferrobacteraceae bacterium | reverse complement strand
TGTACCAGATTTTTCTGGCGGCGCTCAAGGCGCAGGGATTCACGACGACGGAAGGCCCGGCGGGGCTGCTCAAGATTATTCCCTTGGGCGACGCCAAGCAGAACGCCGGAGTCAGCAGTGGCGTAGCGCCACGGCGCGGCGAGCAAACCATTACCCACATCGTCACCGTGCAGCACGGTTCCGCCACGCAGATGGTGCCGCTGCTACGGCCACTCATGGCGCCCACTAGCCAGTTGGCGGTTTACCCTCCGGGGAACGCCCTGATCATCACCGACTACGCGGACTATATCCGTAACCTGGTACGCATCGTGGACATTCTTGACCAGCGCGGCAATGCGGAAATCACCATCGTGCCGCTGCGCTACGCCTCGGCCGTCGATATCGCCGAGGTCATGATCCGCCTCTACCCCAACGTCATCCAGAGCGGTGGCCAACCCACCCCCCAAACGGGCGCCGAGGGCGATCGTGTCACCATCATGCCGGACCTGCGCACCAACAGCCTGCTCATCCGCGCTGAGAACCTGGGTACGGTCAACAATCTGCGCGCGCTGATCGAAAAACTGGACGTGCCCGCCAAGATTGGCGGCAACACCCGCGTGGTCTACTTGCGCAACGCCGAGGCCACAAAGCTGGCAGAAATTCTGCGCGGACTGCTGACCGGTGAAGCCCGTGCCACCCAAGCGGCGGCTGCCGCCACGCCGGGACGGCCGGCCGTTGGCGGTGCTGGCCGGGGCGCCGAAGCCTCGCAGATCCAGGCCGATGAGGCCACCAACTCACTGGTGATCAGCGCCTCGGATGCCGTATTCAATAATCTGCGCTCCGTTATCGAAAAACTCGACGTGCGCCGCGCGCAGGTATTCATCGAGGCGCTGATTGTCGAGGTTACGACCGACAAGGCGTCGGAGTTCGGTTTCCAGTGGGCCGGTGGCAACAAGGCCGGCAACGGCACAGTCGGGGCCATGTCCAACTTTCCAGGATCTGGTGCCGGTATTGCCGCTACGACCGCCAACCCCGGGAACCTGGCCGCCGCCGGCGGACTCTCCGTTGCCTACCTCGGCAACAAAATCACGCTTCCCGACGGCACTTCCGTACGCAGTCTGGGCGCACTCGCACGCGCGCTTGAGGAAAGCAGTGTCGCCAATATTCTCTCCACGCCGAACCTGCTGACGCTCGATAATGCCGAAGCCAAAATCATCGTCGGCAAGAACGTTCCTTTTCTGACCGGCAGTTTTTCCCAGGCGACGAGCACCACGGGCGCCGTGAATCCATTTCAGACGATCGAGCGCAAAGACGTCGGCCTGACGCTCAAAATCAAACCGCAAATTTCGGAAGGCGGCAGTGTCAAGTTGCAGATATTCCAGGAGTCCTCCAGCGTGGCGGCCGCCACCGGGGTGCAGGCCCAAGACCTCATCACCAACAAGCGCTCGCTCGACACCACGGTCATTGTGGATGACGGTAACACCGTTGTACTCGGCGGCCTGATCGAAGACTCCGTTCAGGAGAGTACTCAGGCCGTGCCGTTCCTGGGACGCATCCCGTTGCTGGGATGGCTCTTCAAGTACCGCACGCAGAGTAAAACCAAAACCAACCTCATGGTATTCCTGCGTCCGGTCATCGTACGCGGCCCCGAGGACAGTTACGGCTTCACCGCCAGCCGCTATGAATACATGCACGCTCTGGAAAAGAAACTCCCGCAGGACACCTCTGCGATCCTCGAAAATTTCAAACCGGTGCAACCGCCTCCCCGTGACAAGAGCAAGGATAAAAAATTGGATGACACGACATCCGACGCCGCGCCTGGTGCTTCGGACACTCCGGTGGCAAAACCAGACACCGACAAAATCCAACCGTAAGCTGCTGCCCAACGGAAGCCATGGATACCGCTCCCGATCTGCAAACCCTGGATCCCGCCTGGACCCAGCGCCTGCCTTA
>CAYIQV010000396.1:0-1944 GCA_964365635.1 uncultured Acidiferrobacteraceae bacterium | reverse complement strand
GATACCCTTCCAGCCGGCGATCGAGGAGCCATCGAACATCTTGCCTTCCTCGAAGGTCGAGGCTTCGACCTGATGATGGGGCACGGAAACGTGTTGCTCCTTGCCCTTGGTATCGGTAAAACGAAAGTCGACAAATTTGACCTTCTTGTCTTTGATCATTTTCAGAACATCGGCGCCAGACATCGGGAATCCTCCTCAGGAATAATGTGTATGCTGCAGGCGGCAGCGGTAAATTGCGCGCTTATCTTTGCACGAAATATGCCCAGTAACAAAATAACTTAAAAACATGTACTTATATTTAATCTAACCATCAGAATACATAAAATATGCACCAATGCAGTGCATAAATAAATACTAATGCACCATATTGGAGCATCAACAAAAACGAACGTCTAACGTTTTGATATCCTGGTCTTTGCTGACGGCCATGGCCATGCGCTGCGTGAGTTTTTGCGCTTCGTTACTGTTGGCGACCACGGCAAGGGGTAACAGCACTTCGACATCGATATGTCCGTTGAGGTAATGCAGGGTTGTATGCCGGATGTGCCGTGATTCAGGAATGTCCCGGAAGTAATGGTCCAGACGCTGCTGAATTTTATCGCGCAGCGGCAAGTTGGCGCAGCTCGGCCCGCTGGTGTCTTCCTCGGTATCGATATGCACCATGACGTCGCTGAGCGGGGCATTTTCGCCAATCAGTTTCATGCGCACCGTCTCGCTGATCTGGTGGCCTTCCGACACGGATATTTTGTCATCGACGATGATGTGTACGTCCGCCAAGGCCTGTCCCCCGACGCGGCGTGTGCGCAACAGATGCAGCGCCTTGACCCCCGAGACTGAAAGAATCTTCTGGCGGATGGCCTCGATGTCCATGGGGGCGAGTCCGGTATCCACCAGCTCCTTGCCCGCCTGCCAGGCCAGTTCCACCCCCACCTTCACGATCATGACGGCGATTACGATGGCCGCGACCGAATCGAGGTAGGCGAAGCCAGCCAGCGCGCCGCCGATGCCGGCGGCGACGATGAACGAAGACAGCGCGTCCGAACGGTGGTGCCAGGCGCTGGCGCGCAACATGTTCGAGTCGAAGCGCTTCGCCGTGCGCATCGTGTAGTGGTAGAGCCCCTCCTTCGCGGCCAGCGTGAAGATGGCGGTCCAGAGCGTGAGCGGTGCGGGTGTCACAAAGGCGGTGGCGGTGGCGAGGTTGATACCGGCGCGCACGGCGATACCGATGCCGACGGTGAACAGGATGATGCCGAGCAGCATCGTCACCGCGGTCTCGATACGCGCGTGCCCGTACGGGTGTTCCTCGTCGGCGGCCTTGCGTCCGTGCGCAAGCGCGAACAGCACCATGAAATCGCCCACCAGGTCCGAGAGGGTGTGGATGGCATCCGCCACCAGCGCCTGCGAGTGGCCGATGATGCCGATGATGATTTGCGCGATGGTGAGGGTGAGATTGGTGCCCACGCTCGTAATGGTGACGCGCCTGCTCGCACGGTAGCGCTCCTCGTTCGAGGTATCGAGCGCGTGACTCTGTGGATGGGCGTGATCGTGGTTCATGGTGTCGCGACGCGTACGGTGATGAAAATACCGCTGTCATCCCGGCGTGTGGTCAGCACCTCATGTCCGTGGACGCGGCACCAGGCCGGAATGTCGTGCAGGGCGCCGGGGTCGGTGGCATGCACCTCCAGTGTGTCGCCGGGGGCGAGTTCCGCAATCCGGTTTTGCGCGCGTATCACGGGCATCGGACACATGAGAAAGCGGACGTCGAGTTCGTGGTGACTCACAACTGTAGCCCTGCTCTCTGCGTTCGCTCGTCTAGCCATAAGAAATGAAGCCCTGCTTCGCTCGTCCTGTCATATGACTTCAGCCCTACTCCGCTTCGCCGATAGGAACGACGACTGCATGGATGCAGGAGGTAGGGCAACGCCGGGAGCAGTTGCCGAGGCG
>CAYIQV010000395.1:0-1947 GCA_964365635.1 uncultured Acidiferrobacteraceae bacterium | reverse complement strand
GCGGTTCGCCGCGTGCCGGATCGTAGGAGATGATCAGCGTGTTGCGATCGAACATGGCGCCCTGAAAGCGGGCATAGGGGCACATGTACAGGCACACCTGTTCGCGCAGCCAGCCGGCGTTGCCGTAGGTGGCAAAACCGTAGAACAGCACCCAGAAGAGCTCCCACGGACCGAGGGCGGAGTGCACGAACGACACCGACAGCTCACGGATGGGCGTGAAATAACCCACAAACGTGAATCCGGTCCACAGGGAGAACAATATCCAGATAAGGTGCTTGGTGCCCTTCCTCGCGATCTTCTCGCGGTTCCAGGGCAGGCGCGCGAGCTTCATCTGCTTCGAACGATCGCCTTCGACCTTGCGCTCGATCCACAGAAACACCTCGGTCCACACCGTCTGTGGGCAGGTAAACCCGCACCACACACGCCCGGCGATGGCCGTGAACAGGAACAGCGACAGCGCGGAAAGAATCAGGATGGTGGTGAGGTAAAACAGGTCCTGCGGCCAGAAGGTCCAGGAAAAGAGGTTGAACTTGCGGTTCGGCAGGTCGATCAGGAAGGCCTGGCGGCCATCGCCCCAGTTGATCCAGGGAAGAAAATAATAGATGCCGAGGGTAAGGCTGGCCATGGCCACGCGGAGGTTCGCGAAATAACCATGCACCTCACGCGGATAGACCTGCTCGCGTTTGGCGTACAACGCCTCCTGCAGGGCATCGGCCTCAACCAGCGGAATGACACGCTTGATCGTCCGCGGCTTGGGTGCGGGCGACGCCTCGCCGCTTTCCCTGGCCGAGGCTTTTTTGCCAGCGAGCGTGCGCGCGATCTCCTCATGGGATTCGATTAAAGAGGGAATGCG
Source organism: uncultured Acidiferrobacteraceae bacterium (assembly GCA_964365635.1). Lineage (GTDB taxonomy): Bacteria > Pseudomonadota > Gammaproteobacteria > Acidiferrobacterales > Sulfurifustaceae > Sulfuricaulis. Next base: position 1,094 of record CAYIQV010000395.1, on the reverse strand, counting down.
CTTTGTGGTTTCCTGGCTTTTCTTTTCTGTCTCCTCCCGCCCCGTGTCATCGGTATGCGGTTTCACCTTCAATGTTTCTCCTGTCCGCCCCCATCCAGCGGATGCGACAGGCTGAAGACATAGGCGGTCAACAAATGTGCCTTGGCCTCGCCCAGGAATTCGGCATGCGCCGGCATGCGTCCGGCACGGCCCTTGTCGATGGACTCCATGATCATCTTCTTCGAACCGCCGTAGAGCCAGGCATTGTCCGTCAGGTTGGGCGCGCCCATGGCGACATTGCCCTTGCCGTCCGCGCCATGACAGACCACGCACAGTTGCTGGAATTTCTCCTTGCCCATCGCCACGGCCGCTTCATTGACCTTGCGCCCGCCCAGGGACATCACGTATTCCGCCACGTTGGCGACGCCTTCCGGCCCGAGCACCGCACCCCAGGCGGGCATACCGCCGGTGCGTCCGTTCATGATGCTGGCCTTGATAACCTGCGGATCTCCGCCGTACAACCAGTCGTCGTCACGCAGGTTGGGGAAACCCGGGCCACCGCCGGCATCCGAACCATGACAGCCGGTGCAGTAATTGATGAACAGGCGCTCGCCGGTTTTAAGCGCATCGCGGTTGGTCGCCAACGTCTTCAGATCTTCCTTCATGTACTTTTCGTACAACGGATTGAACTGGGCATTGGCGGCTTCGATCTCTTTTTCATATTGACCCTTCTCCGACCAGCCCAAGATCCCGGCAAACGAGCCGAGCGCCGGATACAGGATGACATACCCGAGACCGAACACGAGCGTGACGTAGAAGAGGTTCAGCCACCAACGGGGCAACGGATTATTGTATTCCTCGAGGTCCTCGTCCCAGACATGGCCCATGGTCTTGACCTTCCCGCCGTCCTTGCGTCCGGGCTCGGACATCCAGCGATTGAGCACAAACATGGCGAGGATGCCAACGAGCACCACCACAGTAATGAACCAGCTCCAGAAGCTGCTCGTAAAATCAGCCATGTTTCTTTTCTCCGCTTGGTGGCACGATCACCGCTTCCTCATCGTCCAACGGTAAGCGTGCGGCCTCTTCAAACCCGGGTTTGCGCTTCGCGCTCC
>CAYIQV010000394.1:0-1947 GCA_964365635.1 uncultured Acidiferrobacteraceae bacterium | reverse complement strand
GCTGTGTGCGTTGCGCGATCCCTTGAAACCAGGCTCGCGCGGACGCCGGGGAAAGAGTACCAGTTTCTTGAAACCACCGTGACCTGCGCAACTTAAGCTTTTCGTTGGGTGAGCCCAACTTGTTAGGACAAGGCAACGATTAGGACGCTTGTTTATAGTCAACATATAAGTTACTATCAATTTACGACCCTCCAAGTCCTCGAGCTGCTCCGCGAAGACGGAGCAAGCCCGTAAGCGGAATGGTTATGCGACCAATAAAACAGGGTTAAATTGATGCCGCCAAAGGTAAGGGACTTGATAACCGAATTGGAAAGAGCTGGGTTCGTGAATCGCGGCGGCAAAGGAAGCCATCGAAACTTTGTCCACCCGGTTGCCCAGAAACCCGTGACCATTTCCGGTAAACTTGGAGATGACGCAAAACACTATCAGGTCCGAGCAGTACGCTTGGCCCTGGAGGAGTCGAAGAAATGAAAGACAGCGCTAAATACGCAAAAATCGTCGAATGGTCTGAAAAAGATCAGTGCTATGTCGGGAGTGCGCCTGGGCTGATCCTCGGCGGTTGTCATGGCGATGACGAGAAACAAGTCTTCGAGGAACTGTGTCTGATTGTCGAAGAAGCCATCGCGCTGTATCGGAAGGATAGAAAGCCCTTACCGCCCGCGACCTCTGGCCGTGATTTCGCTAATCGCATGCAGAACGTCGCGTAACACGTCGCTCAACCTAACTCGCTACATCGCGTTCCGCGCCTTAACGAAGCCAAGGTGATGGTATGGCACTAACCCGAGATTTTAAAGAAACCGTGATCGCGCGGGTCAAGCGTGATCCGGCATTCGCACAAGCGCTTCTCGATGAAGCGCTCACGCTTTTCCTCAACGGCGAGCCGGAGTCGGCAAAACTCATCCTGCGCGACCTCGTAAACGCGACGATGGGGTTCGAGACGCTTTCCAGGAAAGTCCACAAATCGAGCAAGAGCCTGCATCGCATGCTCTCGAAATCCGGGAATCCGACGATGGAGAATCTTTCGGCGATCCTGGTAGCAATAAAGAAAGCGCTCCACGTGGATATCAGGACAGTAGTAAAGGCCGCTTAACGAAATCCATCGGCTGATGCACTTCGGTGAATTTGACGAACATTAATAATAGTTCTTTTTCTGCGCAGGCACTGGCGCGAGTTCTTGCCGAGCGCCTTGGCCTCACCCCCGATACCCCACTGAAAATCGCCTTCAGCGGTGGCCTCGATTCCCATGTTCTATTGCATGCGCTGTGTGCATTACGCGATCCACCGTGCCGCGGCATCACCGCCGTGCATATCGACCACGGCCTGCAGAAAAATTCCGCCGAGTGGGCGCAACACTGTGTGCAAGTCTGCGCCGGCTTGGGCCTGTCCTGCCTCGTGGAGCGCGTTGAAGTCCTTAAAATTCACGAAGAGGGCCTGGAGGCCGCTGCCCGGCGTGCGCGTTATGCACGCCTGGCCCGGCATGTGGGCGCCGGCGAGGTGATGCTGACGGCGCATCATGTGGATGATCAGGCGGAGACCGTGCTGCTGCAACTCTTGCGTGGGGCGGGGGTGCATGGTCTGGCGGCCATGCCGGTGATGGCGGATTTCTCCGCCGGCCATCTGGCGCGCCCATTGCTGGAATTCACCTGCTACGAACTCGAAGCCTATGCAAATGCTCATGGGTTGCGCTGGATTGAAGACACCAGTAATCAGGATACCCGTCTGGCGCGCAACTTTTTGCGGCACCGGGTTTTCCCGTTGGTGGGAGAGCGGTGGCCCGGCGCGGCGCGTCAATTGGCGCGTTCGGCGCGGCATGCGGCGGAAGCGGCAGGGCTGCTGGATGAGATGGCGGCGACGGATATTTTGTCTTGCCGTGTCAGTTCAGGAACCGCGCTTTCGGTGGCAGCGCTGCGGCGATTGCCGCCTCCGCGCCGGCGCAATCTGATTCGA
>CAYIQV010000393.1:0-1951 GCA_964365635.1 uncultured Acidiferrobacteraceae bacterium | reverse complement strand
GCCGATGCCGCTAAGCGTGATGCAAATAGGCACCGAGAGACGGAGGATGTCCATCACCTCCCGGCTGCTGGCGGCCTGGCTATCGCTGTCACTGGTTCTGACTCTGACCCCCTGCTGTAAGGTCTTCGCTGATGCCGTTGCGTCGCCCGCAACCAATACGGTGCTCGATCACGAGCATGACGGGCCTGACGGCGCGCTTCACTCACCGGGGCCGAGCGATTTTCATGATCCGTGCACGAAATGGCTGGATCATGCCGACTACACGCTAAATTCACTGCATGTCGCTGTGACATCGGAATCTGATCCGCACCAGGACATTCCCGTCGCGCCACTGTTGTTGCTGATGCCCTACGCCGGGACCATGGTGACGGCGCTATTTTCGTATCATCCTCCGCCGGACCCGGCGCTACCCCTGTACCTCCGCCTCGAGCACCTGCTGCTCTAGATACCTTCCCTAGCCGGCGTCGCGGCGCGACCCGGTGTGGTTTGATATTCCCCGTGTGATCGCCGTCCGGCTCCGTCTCTCTTTCCGTATTGTTCCAGTTGTTCTTGGCGAATGGCGTGTCCATGGGCACCTCGCCTACAAAAAGTCAGAGTAGTAACCCAAAGGAGAACCAACATGAAAAATTCAATTCTTACCGCCGTGATCACCTCTGCCATGTTGTGCGCCCAAGGGGCGTACGCGGACGAAGCGCATCATCCCGACAAGAAGGACGCGTCGGCCAAGGACACGAAGGCAACCACGGGCAAGGAGATGCCGTCACCGCCGATGCAGGAAAACATGATGAAGATGCACGACCTCATGCACAAAATTCATGACACGAAGGACCCCAAGGAGCGGGAAAAGCTCATGCAGGAACACATGCAGATGATGCAGGAGAACATGAAAATGATGCGGGACATAATGGGAGGCGGCATGATGGGTGGCGGTGCCAAGGGCGGGATGATGGGGAAATGACGGAAGGGCGCGCCCGGACGCGTCATGCGCCCGGGCGGGCGTCTTCCCTGTGCCGAGTCTTTGTTGTGGAACTGTTCCGAGAGGACAGAAGGAGGTTGATATGGACAGAATCAATCCATGGACCACGGGGTTTGCGCTGGCGGCGACGTTTGCCCTGTTGAATGCGGTATGCGCGATCGCCGTGACCCTGTGGCCGCAGGGCACGCTGGATTTTTTCAACGCCTGGTTTCATGGCATCAGCCTTGCCCCGTTGCAGGTCGCCAGCAAGCCGCTCACCGTGGGTGGCGTTCTCTACGGCCTCGTGGGAGTGGCGGCGACCGGGTTCGCTGTCGGCGCGGTGTACGCCGTCAGTTATAACCTGATCCGCCGTTGCCCCGGATGTCATTGAAACCAGAGAGCACGGCGGCAAAAAGAGGCGCTATGGCAACCGATCCCGTATGCGGCATGCCGGTGGATGAAGCCTCGGCGGCGGGGAAATTCGTCCATGGCGGCAAGACGTATTATTTCTGTTCATCCGCCTGCCGGCGGAAATTCGAAGCCAACCCGGCAGCCTATATCCGCGCGCATAAGCAGGCGGCGCCCGTGGAGATGACGGCCGGTCATGGCCACGCCATGCCTGCCGCTGTGCCCAAGGCCAAATCCGCGAAGGACATGGCCAAGGACCCCATCTGCGGCATGGTCGTGGAGAAGAGCAGGTCACTCAAGACCGAACGTGCCGGCCGCGTATATTACTTTTGCAGCGCCGGTTGCCAACGCACCTTCGAGTCGCCCGAGCAGGAGCTGAAATCCATGCGCACGCGCGTGGCCATCGCGCTCACTGGCGTGCTCGCGCTGGCGATCCTGCGCGCCGGGGCGTTCATCGCGCTCGCCGCCGGTGCGACCATCGTTACCTGGGCGCCGATCCCACAACTGCCCTGGTTCACCTGGGGCATGTGGCTGTTCATTCTCGTGACGCCAGTGCAGTTCATCGGCGGCTGGAGCTTCTACAAGGGC
>CAYIQV010000392.1:0-1960 GCA_964365635.1 uncultured Acidiferrobacteraceae bacterium | reverse complement strand
GGCCGTACGGCTCGATGCCGCGATCCTCACAGATACGAAGAAAAATAATGCGGTCGATGGTTTGTTGAACGGAATAATTCAGCGCGGCTTGAGAAAGCTCGGGGTTGCGCAGCGCAATGTTCTGCGCGAGATGTACACGCCATGACTCGATTTCGTCCAGGAAAGCAGCGTCAACTTCAGTCGTTCCCTTCTTGCGTTTATTGGTCTCCGCGTATTTGTCGAAGGAACCTTTGAGTACGGCCTCCTTGGAGAAGATGGCGGCGATTTCGTCCCATTTCTCCGCGTATTGATCGTAGGTACAGTAGAAAACGCGCGCCGTGGACGCCTTGTCTTCTTGCTGGGGACGAATACGGCAATCGTAGATCGCGAACTCTTCAAAATCCGAGAGGATGGAAAGCGGCAGCTTGGCCGACCAGGCGTAACGCCGAAGCTGGTAGGCAGGAGGAATTTCCTGCTTGATGAAAATCGATGGTTTCTTGGCTTCGAGGAAAAACTTACGCGCGCCACCGATGCGGAAACAGTAATCCGGGGCTTTGGTGTTGCCACCAATCTTGATGGAATCTTCGTGGATAACGTCTTTGTACTGTTCGGCATGGCCTTGGGCATTATCTATGTCCCATCCCAGCGCCTTGAAGAAAGGATCGAGAAACTCGCGCCTCAGCTGAGTTTCATTGTACTGGCCGGATTTGTAGGCTTCCTTGTGTTCGTCGAAACGACGAACAAGATCGAGAATTTCCTTGGGTGCGGCCATGCTTTTCTTGCTTGCTCCTGCCAGCGTTCAAGGCCAAGCGCAGTTTACGACGATCTGCACAATGCAGCTATGACTTGTCCTTTCCAATCGTGTAAAGCTTGGTATTCCTAACGCAAGTCACGACCACGTGTTTGTTTCAGCGTTTTCCTCGCTGTATCCGGCGCGCCGGTTTTCCTTTTACCCGCCCTTCCACCGGGATCAGGGCATCCACGATCGCCTGCGCGTGCGAGCGTTGTTGAGGCTTGAGGCGGCGGTATTTCTCCAGCAGATTCTGTTCTTCGTTCGACAGCGAGACGGTCCCTTTCCCTTCCGCCCGGCGGTATGCCCCGCTCTCCTCCGCCACCCGATTCAGGTTGGACGAATGCACACCGGTGAGAATGTACTGCACGTCCATCCCCAGCCGGGCGCAGGCGGAGAGCAGGTCCGCCGGGATCGGCGTGCCACGGCCACCGGCCTTTTCATAGTTGATAACCGTCCACTTGGTCACACCCAGCGCTTCGGCCAACGCCACCTGACTCAGGCCGAGCCGCGCCCGTTCTTCCTTCAGCCGCGCCGGGGATGAATATTTTACACTATTCATATTGACAGGTTGAAAATTTTCAACCATAATTATTTTGCGGGTTTACCTTAGAACTAATGCTGAACATCTTCAGGTAAATCGTACCACAGCGGATAACAAGAAAAATGGACTATCTGGACATGAAGTACGCCTTGGCCAAAAAGGGCTACACCCTCACGAAACTCGCCGACGAGATGGGGCTGTTCGGCCCGCAATCCGTGCAGCAGGTGCTGACACGAAAATACATCAGCGCCCATGTCGAGAAACGCGTGGCGGAAATCACCGGCATTCCGCTGGAGCAACTTTTCCCCGATCGTTATCAGCCGGCGAAGCACAGCACCGGAAGCAAGCGTACGGTGAAAGATTGCCCGCGCGAAACAAAGCGCGAACCACGGGAACGGAAACCCTCCGCGCACAACCATTAACGATCGGCTCCCGCACCGCAAAACCCATGCACGGCCAATACCGGAAACTCGATCTTTCCAAGGTGCTGACGCTCAAACGCCAGGGACTGTCGAACCAGCAAATCGCGCAGCGGTTTGGGGTTACCCATGGCACGGTCTATTACTTTTTGCGCCGGGTCGGGGACGATCAACCGGCCCGCGAAACAGGCCGCACGGCATGAACACGGAACACCTCATTTGGCGGGC
>CAYIQV010000391.1:0-1975 GCA_964365635.1 uncultured Acidiferrobacteraceae bacterium | reverse complement strand
CAAGACGTTAGCGTATTTTGATTTGAAGGAATAGGCGGTTGGGTGACAGAAGGTCACCACAACCATGCGGTCACCGTTTGCTCAAGCCGTCGTCACCGGCGAACGCGCCTCTTCCAGGCTTTGCACGCCGATCGCCACCAACGCACCATTACAGGGCGGAAAAACCACCGAATGATTCTCGCTGGTGCAGAAATCGTAAGTCAAATTTCATAACCTTTTGTTTCGCATGGCCTTGCCGCGTGGCATGTAAATTGCTATACGCAAGCAAGACTATTTTAAAAAGTTGTTCCTTGCGCGCGCATCGTTAAACAATGAGTTTCGTCGATTTCCTGAAGAGCGGCCATAAGCCGACGCTGCTGAGTGCTTTTTTCTACTCCGACATGAGTTTCATGGTCTGGGTGCTGCTCGGGCCGCTCGCCGTGCACATCGGCCGCGACCTGGGCCTCACCGTCGGACAGCAGTACGCGATGGTGGCGATTCCGCTTTTGAGCGGCGCGTTGCTGCGCATCCCGGTGGGCGCGCTCGTGGACCGCTACGGGCCGCTGCGTACCGGGCTCGTGTGCCAATCCGTGGTGATTGTCGCGCTGTTCGTGGCGGTGACGGCGAAGGTGAGCTCGGTGGCGGGCGTCTATTTCCTCGGCGCGGCGCTCGGGGTCGCCGGTACGAGCATGGCGGTCGCGCTGCCGCTCGCGGCGCGCTGGTACCCGGATGAGCATCAGGGCAAGGCGCTCGGGATCGCCGGCGCCGCGAGCAGCGGCACGGTGTTCGCGGCGCTGTTCGCCCCGGCGCTCGCCGAGGCCTACGGCTGGCGCAACGTGCTGGGCCTCGCCGTGATTCCATTGTTCCTCACCCTGTTCGTTTATCTGCTGCTCGCCAAGGAGCGGCCCGCGCCGAAACTCGCCGCGCGCCCCGCCTACGCGCGGGTGCTGGCGGAGGCCGATTTGTGGTGGTTCATGCTGTTCTATGCCGTCGCCTTCGGCGGGGTGCTCGCGCTCGCGAGCCTGCTGGTGCTTTATTTCCACGTCCAGTACCAGCTCGCGCCGGCGACGGCGGGTTACTTCGCCGCCGTCTGTGTGCTCGCCGGTGCGGCGGCCCGACCCGTGGGCGGCTGGATCGCCGACCGCTTCGGCGGCGTGAAGAGCCTGCAATTGCTGTTCGGCGCCGTGGCGCTGGCCGTGTTTCTCGCTGGCCTCATCCCGCCCTCGAGCCTCGCCGCCATGGCGTTTCTGACGATCGCCATGGGCGCGCTCGGCATGGCGAGCGGCGCGGTGTTCCAGCTCGTGCCGCTGCGTTTCCGGAACGAGGTCGGCGCGGCTACCGGGCTGATCGGCGCGGCCGGCGGCCTCGGCGGATTTTTCCTGGCCGAGCTGCTCGGCCAGTCGCAGATCCTGAGCGGCGGCTTCCGCGCCGGTTTCCTGGGTTTCGCGGCGCTTGCAGTCTTGTCCGTGATCGGTGTGCACAAGGTGAAGAGCCGCTGGCGCACTACCTGGGGCATGGCGGTAACGGCACGCTTGTAGTGCGCTACAAGCGACAAACAGATATCCACAAAAGGGGAGGAGCACCATGTCGTCAACGATAACGAGAGCACGCGCCCTGACCGGCGCGGTGGCACTGGCTGTGCTGCTGGCCGCAGGCCTGTCCATCGCGCTGGAGAGCAGCGCCGGCGCCGAAACGCCCGCCAAGGCCGAGGTCGAGAAGGAAGAGCTTCGCCTCAAGAAACCCTCCGGCGCGCTCCAGCATCTGAGCAAGGAGAGCGCCACCTGCGCCTCCTGCCACAAGGAGAAGAGCCCCGGCATCTACCAGCAGTGGGGGCGCTCCAAGCACTACCGCGGGAATGTCGGCTGCTACGAATGCCACAAGGCGGAGAAGAGCGATCCGGACGCCATCCAGCACAAGGATTTCACCATCTCGGTGATCGTTTCGCCCAAGGACTGCGCGCGCTGTCATGCGAAGGAAACCGATCAGTTCACCAAGA
>CAYIQV010000390.1:0-1987 GCA_964365635.1 uncultured Acidiferrobacteraceae bacterium | reverse complement strand
GGCCGCTGGGGAAGGCCAGTTGCAGGGCGGCGTTAAGTCCTTCGCGCGCGGCTTCGGCCGTGCGCACGTTGGCGCGCACCGAGATGTTCATGCCGATGTATCCGGCCGCAGCCGACAGCACGGCGCCAAGCGCAAAACCGTTGGCGGTCAGGGCGCTGGCGGAGAAGTGATCGAGTTTCCACCAGATCAGCACATACAGCACGCTGCCGACGTAACTGATCGTGCGGTACTGGCGGTTGAGATAGGCCGAGGCGCCTTCCTGGATCGCTTGCGCGATCTCACGCATGCGCTCGTTGCCGGCGGGTTTTGCCAGCACCCATTTAATGGACACGACGCCATAGACGATGGCGACCGCGGCACAGGCAAGCGCGAAAATGATGCTTTCAGACATGCTCGTTTCCTCTTTTCATTATGGTTGATGACACCGTGTTGCCCAAAGGCATGAGCGGTGGTACGCCGTGATTACAAAAAAAACAACGTTAACTGATTCGGGTTGATCCTCTCGTTGACCCATATCAAGCGCGTGGCACGCGCTAGTCAATTTTTTTCTTCATGACCAGGCCGCCGTCAAAATGCGAGCCCGGTTCGAAACCGAAAATCCGGTCCAGCTGCAGATCGCGGATCAGTTGATCCACGGCCCCTTGCCCATGCTCGCGGCTGACCTCGGAAAGAATCAGTTTGGCGGAATTGGCGTTGTAAAATCCGCCGAAATCCGCCTGCACCGCCAGCAATTCCTTTGCTTTCTCTAGCGTCATATGACTGCTTGCCGCGAAGACGCAAAGGTTGCAATGAGTATCTTAAAGTTCATAAGAAAATATTTTCTTTGCGTTCTCTGCGACTTTGCGGCAGAAATTATTACGGTTTGAACTCGCCCTTGAGCTTCTTCTTGACCGCAACGTTTTTCAGGCGCACGTATTGCGGCATGCCGTTCTTGTACGGTGGGTAATCCTCGCCCTGAATCAGCGGCTCAAGATAGGCGCGGCACTTGGCGGTGATGCCGAAGCCGTCGGCGGTAATGAAATCCTTGGGCATCATCTTCTCGACATTCGCCACCTTGCTGAGTTGGGCGACGCCGACTCTCCACTTATAAGGTTTGTTGGACACGCGTACGACCGTGGGCATCACGGAGTTCTGGCCCTTCGCGGCCAGCTCCACGGCCGCCTTGCCCATGGCATAAGCCTGGTCCACGTCGCTCTTCGAGGCGATGTGACGCGCGGCGCGCTGGAGATAATCCGCAACACCCCAGTGGTATTTGAGACCGAGGCCATCCTTGACGATCGAGGCCACGACCGGGGCCACACCGCCCAGCTGGGCGTGACCGAAGGCGTCCTTCAGACCCTGATCGGCGAGGAATTTGCCGTCCGCGTTCTTCACGCCTTCCGACACCACCACGGTGCAATAGCCGAATTTCTTCACGTTCTCATCGACTCTGGCCAGAAATTTGGCACGGTCAAAGGTGACTTCCGGGAACAGGATGATGATAGGAATCTCGCAGTCCTGGGTGGAGGCAAGGCCACCGGCGGCCGCGATCCAGCCGGCGTGGCGACCCATCACTTCGAGGATGAACACCTTGGTCGAGGTCTTGCACATCGAGGCCACGTCGAACGAGGCCTCGCGGGTGGAGACGGCGATGTATTTGGCCACCGAGCCGAAGCCGGGGCAGTTGTCGGTGATCGGCAGGTCGTTGTCCACGGTCTTGGGGATATGGATCGCCTGGATCGGGTAGCCCATGGTTTCGGACAGTTGTGAGACTTTGAGGCAGGTGTCGGCCGAGTCGCCGCCACCGTTGTAGAAGAAGTAGCCGATGTCGTGCGCCTTGAACACTTCGATGAGACGCTCGTACTCGCGCTTGTTCTGTTCGAGACTTTTTAACTTGTAGCGGCAGGAACCGAAAGCTCCCGACGGGGTGTGGCGCAGCGCCTTGATGGCGGAGGCCGATTCCTTGCTGGTGTCGATCAGGTCTTCGGTGAGCGCGCCGATGATGCCG
>CAYIQV010000389.1:0-1990 GCA_964365635.1 uncultured Acidiferrobacteraceae bacterium | reverse complement strand
CCGGGGATGCGCACGTCGAAGAAGGTCATCGCGCCGGAGTTGATGAAACGCAGCCGCACTTTCTCGCCCGGACGGAACAGCCCGGTCCAGTTGCCGGCCGGGGTGGTACCGTTCATGAGGTAGGTATAGGTATGGGCGGAAATGTCGGCCACATCGGTCGGGTTCATACGCATCTGGTTCCACATCTTGCGCCTGTTGATGGCGGCCGAAAGCCCGTCGTTGGATGCGTCGCGAAAGAATTCCACCGCCGTGGGCTGGTTGAAATTGTAATAGTCGCTTTGCATCTTGAGCTTGGCCATCACCGCCATCGGGTCTTCGTCGGTCCAATCGGACAACTGCACCACGTATTCGCGTTCGGCGCGGACCGATTCCGGCCGGGCCGGGTCGATGATGATCGCGCCGTACATGCCGGTCTGTTCCTGCATGCCGGAATGGGAGTGGTACCAATAGGTCCCGGCCTGCTGCACCTTGAAGCGATAGACGAAGGTCTCGCCCGGCGCGATGCCGTGGAAACTGATGCCCGGCACGCCGTCCATCTGGTATGGCAGGAGGATGCCGTGCCAGTGAATGGACGTTTGCTCCGGCAAGCGGTTGGTGACGCGGATGGTGACCGTCTCGCCTTCGCGCCAGCGCAGGGTCGGGGCAGGTAGCGAACCGTTGATGGTGGTGGCCAGGCGCGGGCTGCCGGTGAAATTGACCGGGCTCAGATCGACCGTGAGATCGAATTCAGTGCCACTAAGCACCTTGGCATTGGCCACGGCTTCTCCGGCAAAGGCCGGCCTGAGCCATAATGGCAAACCCATCAGGGCGCCGCCCGCGGCCACACCGGCCGCCGTTTTCAGAAAATTACGTCGTGAGGGCATTACTTTCTCCCGTCTGTCATCTTGAAAAAAAAATTATTTTTCCGCCGTCATGGCGGCAAGGTACCGACGCGCAAGGCGTCAGCAAAAAAATACAGAGAAGATCAGACGGACGGGGGCCGGTCGTGCCCGGCTGCAATCCATTGGGAATGCAGGCGCGGAATCACCGGTAACTGGAGAGACTTGGAATAACTCAGCGGGTAAGAGAATGCATGAATGCCTGTGAAATGCAGGTTGCAATAAGTACAACACGGACTCTGCTCACCCTGATGCTCAACGCAATGGGATTTCACATCGGCCTTGGCCACGGCAGGCGCATGGTGGGCGGTGTGAACCTCGGCACTGGCCTGCGCCATGGCGAACGCGGGCAATACCGGCGCGCAGGCAATGATCCAGGCAAGCAACAGCGACAGATGGCGGGAGAACCGTTTCAGACGCAACATGGTGTCACTCTAGCAAATTGTGATCTTCGGGCAAAACGTTGTTTGTACGACCGCGGCAATGGGCCAAGGTTCCCGCAGCCCGCCATTTCGGAATCGATATGGCATAATACCCGGTACTTAATTGCCTTTCTGTGCCAGCCCTTTCCGCGACCCCATGCTGCGACTAACGGAAGTAAAACTCGGCCTCGGTCACTCTGAGGCCGACCTCAAGGCGACGATCCTGAGCACGTTGGGCATATCGGAGCCGGAACTGCTCGGCTATCACATCCGTCGGCGCGGCTACGACGCGCGTAAATCGGATGAGATCGCCTTCGTCTACACCCTCGATGTCGAGGTCAGGGACGAAGCCGCACTGCTGCAGCGCTTCCCGCACGGCCAGCATATCCGCAAAGCACCGGATGAAACCTACCTTTACCCGGTGCAGGCGCCAGCCAACCTGAAAACCCGGCCCGTCGTTATCGGCACCGGCCCCTGCGGGCTGTTCGCCGGGCTGGCGCTGGCGCGCATGGGCTTCAAGCCCATCGTCCTCGAACGCGGCAAGGGGGCACGCGAGCGCACCCGGGACGTGTGGGGCCTGTGGCGCGAGCGCCAGTTGAATCCGGAATCGAACGTACAATTCGGCGAGGGCGGCGCCGGCACCTTCTCCGACGGCAAGCTGCACACCGGCATCAAGGACCGCGGGCATCA
>CAYIQV010000388.1:0-1991 GCA_964365635.1 uncultured Acidiferrobacteraceae bacterium | reverse complement strand
GCGCTCGGCCACGCCTTGCCAGTCACGCAACTGGCCGGTCGTATCCGTGATCGTGACATGCGAGATGACGCCGAGAATGCGGCTGCGCAATTCATTGCCAAAACCGTTCATGACCGACAGAATCGTGATCAGCGCGGTGATGCCGAGCACGATCCCGAGAATGGAAATGAGCGAAATAAAGGAGATGAAGTGACTGCGCCGGCGGGCACGGGTGTAGCGCAGGCCGATAAACAGCTCAAAGGGACGAATCATGGCCCGGCATTAAACACACAAGCCGCGATTCGCACAAGGCGGAAAACAGGAAAAAAATCAGGTGCCTGGCTTGGTCAGAACCAGTTCCGCGGCGTCCTCGCGTTTCTCAAGCTGCGTGCCGCGCACCCGCGACATCTGCTGCAACTGCTCGATCACTTCTTCCGCCGCGCGGCCCGTCAGTGGATACGGCTGGAACACCACCTCGAAGTTGTTTATGTTGATCGGCACGAGCTTCACTTCGCGCAATTGTTTGTCCCGGAAAGTCAGCAGGGCGATGGCGCTACGCATGGCGTCCTTGCTGTACGAACCGAAGGTAAAATTGCCGAGACTATATAGGATGACGCCCTCCTTATAGTGTTCCACGGCCTGCAGCACATGGGGGTGGCTGCCCAGCACCGCCGTCGCTCCGGCATCCACGGCGGCATGGCCCATCTGTACCTGATAATCGCGCAGGTCGGTTTTGCCTTCCTGACCCCAGTGAAACGACACTATTACGATATCGGCCTTTTTACGTGCGGCAGCCACATCTGCCCGCAGGAAACGCTCATGGCCGAAGGCGGTGCCGGGTTTGTCCTTCCCGGCCCAGAATTCTTCGGGAAACGTCAGGGAATAGCCCAGAAAAGCGACCGTGACCTCGCCCACCTTAATAAGGACAGCCTGCCGGGCCTCGGCCTCATTTTTTCCAGCCCCCACAGACTGGATCCCGGCCTTGTCCAGGGCCGCACGGGTGTCATCCAGGCCTTCCGGGCCATAGTCGAGCGTATGGTTGTTGGCGAGCGAAACGACGTTAAAGCCGGCACGAGCCAGCGCTGGCGCCACTTTGTCGGGCGGTGACCGGAATATGTACTGTTTATTGACTCCGGCCTTGCCACCGGTCGTCAGCGGGCCTTCCAGGTTACCGAAAACGATCTGCGCCTGCTTAAGGATGTCGCGGGTCTTCTCGTAGGGGTAGTCGTAGCCGAACTTTTGCAGTTCTTGTGTCGCGGTGCCGCCGAGCATGATGTCGCCCACGGCGGCGATACGCAACTCCGGGACAACGACTGCGGCCGGTTTATCGTCCGGCGTCTCGGCCGCGACTGCCAAGCCAGAAAAACACCACGCCATGGCAAGCCCCGGCGCAAGAATCAGCCGCAGGATATTTTCTCGGGACATTGAATTAGCAGGAAAATTATTTTTTAGCGTGCGACGGTCTGGCAGGCGCACTGGCAAGGCGGGAAAGCGCACTACGCAACGCCGGATTGGCGATGTCGCCCGCCACGCTCTGAATGAGCTGCGCGGCGTGTTCCGGTATGCGGCTGGGTATCAATGGCTCTTCCTTGCGCCGCTCCGGTTTCAGCACGTCGCCACGGCCGGGCAGCACGCGTATATGGAGTTCCCGCAGGCTGGTAAAGTACGGATCGCGCCGCAGGTTGCTCAGGATCTCCTGCTGGCTCTGGCGCAGGCGGCTGGCCCAGGCGGGCGTGTCGGCGCGCACGCTCAGGCGGCCATCGGCATAACTGACCGGATAGGAACGGGAGGCCAAGGGTTCGCCCGCGTGGGTTTTCCAGCGGGTAAGGAGATTCGACATGTCGTCCAGACGGACGGTGATGCGTTTAAGTGTTTCCGAGGTTAAAAAGGCGCCAACACTTTTAGGACCATTCCCTGTCTTCATGCAACTTCCTCGGTTCAACGTTTGATCACACAGCGGCCGCCCATTATCCTCAAATTTTTTCCGCGCGCAACGTTAACAGTGAAAATTT
>CAYIQV010000387.1:0-1993 GCA_964365635.1 uncultured Acidiferrobacteraceae bacterium | reverse complement strand
TGCGCTCGACTTGAAAGTGAACCTGGTTATAGCGTGGAACATCGGCGGCGGCGGTGGCCAGGTTCGCGGCCAGACCGATGAGGATCGTGGGAATCAGCAGGTGTAAGAACAGTTTCATGGAAGACCCCGGTAGCGATATCGGCCGGAAGATTGTAACACCCCGGCCGCCAGCCGCGGCCCAGCGGCGCTGGGCCGCGCGTTCGACGCGCGGGATGAACTCGCGCGGGTCCGGGTGGCCCTGGATAATGACGATCCGCCTGGGCGCCCGCCTTGTCTCGACTAACGGCTCCAGGCGACGCGCAGGAGGCCGTCTTCGTCCGTGTAGTGGGAGTCGAGCTCGCCGTGGTAGGCGTGATGCAGCGCCTCGCCGACGCCGTGCACCAGATGCGAATCCGTGAAGGTGACCACGGTGCGGTCTGCTTCTTCCTTGATGTCCATGATGCGCTCGAGCGGGTGCTCGGCTTTCGCCTTCGTCTCGGTATGGCGCACGAGGTGCAGGATCTCCTCGCGGTGCTCGGCGAAGAACTTGCCACTCAGCGTCAGCTGCCCGGCCGGCACCCGGTCATGTATCCGCTGGCAGGCGGGGCAGAGATGCTGCGCGGCCCCGGGCGCTGCCGTGCCCCATTGCCAATGCCCGTGATGAACGATGGCGCCACAGTCGGGGCAAGTAGTGGGTTCTGGCCACTTTTCCCGCGCCCGATAGGGATCGCTCACACGTTCTTCATCCATGCGATCCCGTCGGGGCTGATGAATATAGTCTGCTCCCTTCTTTCGTCCGGTCATGTTCCACCTCCGAAGCTTCGCGTGAACTAAGGATTTCGACAGTCAGGCTCACGCCATTGACGACTATCCAAGTAAGCATCTGGCCACGGCTAGTCGCCGACCGCTTTGACGCACGTCAACCCCTATACCACTCGCTCGCAGGACCGCGGGTTTACGACAGATTCGATCGTAGCCGCGCCCGGTTCGAGCACCCAACTCTGTTTGCCCGTGGCCACCTTCCAGCTGGTCTTGAACCCGCTTTGTTCCAGATCAAGAAACCGTGCGAAGTGGTCGTGGCATACTGCTGGCAGTCAATTTTGGCAGGGAGAATGTTAAGCCCATGATCGGTTTTGTATTGCGGCTGCTGGTGGTCGCGCTCGGGCTGTGGCTGGCATCGGCGTGGGTGCCCGGTATCGAGGTAAAGGGCGTGGGGACATTGCTCGGAGCGGCGCTGCTGCTCGGGATCGTCAACGCCATCGTGCGGCCGCTGCTCGTGATCCTCACGCTGCCCATCACGGTCCTGACGCTCGGGCTTTTCCTGCTGGTCATCAACGCGGCCATGCTGGGGCTGGTGGCGTGGCTGTTCGACAGCTTCACCATCGCGGGCTTCGGCGCGGCGCTGTGGGGATCAATCGTCGTGAGTCTGACGGGGTGGCTCGCCTCCTACTTCATCGGCCCGCGCGGGCAGATCGAGGTCATTGTGGTGCGGCGCCGGCGATAGCGGTATCCTGACGGAACAACTTCGAATGACAATCAGGTCTTTCCATCAAGGATGAACCCGTCCTCGCGAACCGAGGCCCAACAGCGGGCCGATGAAATCCGTCTCTTTCAGCGCGAGTTCAAGCGTCTGGAACAAGAGAAGGTACTCGCGCTCACGGACGCGCAACGGCGCGCGGTGGAGGAACATCACACCCACCTGCTGGCACAGTTCTCACAGACGTATGACATCGATCGCGATGTGCAGGCCAAGCAGTTGTCACTCGGCATGCGCGTCACCTCGTTCATCGGTGCGCTCGCGCTTGCTGCCAGTGTCTTTTTTCTTTTCTACCAGTTCTGGGGAAGGCTCTCGACCACGGTGCAGGTGGCGACCCTGCTGCTGGTCGCGCTCGGCACGTTTAGCGCAACGATCTGGATTCAGGGTCGCGATAGCACCGGCTACTTCTCCAAGCTCGCGGCGATGGTGGCGTTCGCCTGCTTTGTGCTCAATGTTTCCATGCTCGGCCAGATATTC
>CAYIQV010000386.1:0-1995 GCA_964365635.1 uncultured Acidiferrobacteraceae bacterium | reverse complement strand
GGGCGATATCGGCCTGGCCCTGCTGTCCGGCAACCAGGCTTTGGCCGAGGATCTCGCGCGCGGGTACCAGCAATGGTTTCCGGGGTGTTTTTATCTGGAATTGCAGCGCACCGGCCAGCCATTACAGGAAGATTATAACCACGCGGCCGTGCATCTCGCCCGGGCTCTTGAGCTGCCCGTGGTGGCCACCAATTACGTCATGTTCCTGCAAACGGGTGATTTTGAGGCCCATGAAGTGCGGGTTTGAATCCAGGACGTCCGGGGGTTGCCGGACAGCCGACGTCCGCGACGTTACACGACCCAGCAGTATTTCCGCAGTCCCGAGGAAATGTCCGAACTGTTCCAGGATATCCCCGAGGCTTTGGATAACACTGTGGAGATCGCACGGCGCTGCAATTTCCGTCTTGAGTTCGGGCGTAACTACCTTCCGGCCTACCCCTTGCCACAGGACATGGGTATCGACGAGTTATTGCGGCAGAAGGCGGAGGCGGGGCTGGAAACACGTCTCAAGCTCTTGCCAGCGGCGCAGATCGAGGCCGAGCGCAAGACGTACACCGATCGTCTGGATCTTGAGCTGGCCACCATCGGCAAGATGGGCTTCCCCGGTTACTTTCTGATCGTGGCCGATTTCATCCAGTGGGCCAAGGACAACGGCATTCCGGTTGGCCCCGGGCGTGGCTCGGGTGCGGGTTCGCTGGTGGCCTATTGTCTGGGCATCACGGAACTCGACCCGATCAAATATGAACTCCTGTTCGAGCGATTTCTGAATCCCGAGCGTGTATCGCTGCCGGATTTTGATGTGGACTTCTGCATCGAGGGGCGTGACCGCGTGATTGGTTATGTCACGGAACGTTACGGCGCCGAGAAGGTGTGTCAGATCATCACCCACGGCACCATGGCGGCCAAGGCCGTGGTGCGCGACGTCGGGCGCGTCATGGATCATCCCTACGGCTACGTCGACAAAATCGCCAAGCTCATCCCGCATGAACTCGACATGACGCTCGACAAGGCGCTGGAGCAGGAGCCCATGCTGCGCGACCGCTACGAAAAGGAAGAGGACGTGCGTGCCCTGATCGACACGGCCAAGGTGCTCGAAGGGCTCGCGCGCAGCGCCGGCAAGCATGCCGCGGGCGTAGTCATTGCACCTTCACCACTGACCGATTTCATGCCGCTCTATTGCGAACAGGGCAGCAGCCAGTTTGTCACGCAGCTCGACATGATCGACGTCGAGAAGATCGGTTTGGTGAAGTTCGATTTTCTTGGCCTGCGTAACCTGACCATTATCGACAAGGCGGTTAAAACCATCAACAGGGAGCGCGCCCTGAAGGGTGAGCCGCCGATTGTCATCGAACAGCTTCCCATCGATGATCCCGCGACCTTTGCGTTGCTTAAATCCTGCCGCACCACGGCGCTGTTCCAGCTGGAATCGCGCGGCATGAAAGACCTGATCCAGCGGCTGAAGCCGGACAACTTCGAAGAGATCGTGGCGCTGGTGGCGCTGTTCCGGCCCGGTCCGTTGCAGTCGGGCATGGTGGATGACTTCATCAACCGCAAGCACAAGCGTGTGGCGGTAAAGTATCCACACCCGAGTCTGGAGCCGATTCTCAAACCGACCTACGGCGTGATCCTGTATCAGGAGCAGGTGATGCAGATCGCCCAGGTGCTTTCCGGATACACGCTCGGCGGTGCCGATCTGCTGCGCCGCGCCATGGGCAAGAAGAAGCCGGAAGAGATGGCGATGCAGCGCGATGTGTTCGTCAAGGGCGCGGAGCAGCGTGGCGTCAATCCCAAGCTGGCCGCCGACATCTTCGACTTGATCGAAAAATTTGCCGGTTACGGTTTCAACCGTTCGCATTCCGCAGCCTACGCGCTCATTGCTTATCAGACGGCATGGCTCAAGGCGCATTACCCGTCGGCGTTCATGGCCGCGGTGCTGTCGGCGGATATGGACAAGACCGACAAGGTGGTCACCATGACCGCCGAATGCCGCGACAT
>CAYIQV010000385.1:0-1995 GCA_964365635.1 uncultured Acidiferrobacteraceae bacterium | reverse complement strand
CCTGGCTGTGAATCTCCATGCCGTTCTCGAGACAGGCGAAACCCACGCTGACCGTGACATTCAGATCGACGCCACGTTAGTTTCACCGCGTTATGTCGATTCTGGTAAGTTGGGCTCTGTGAAAGGGATTTTTCTACAGTCTCAACGCAGAGTTCACCGGCCGAAGGCCCGCGCCAGCGGGACCAAAGTCTGGTGGAACGACGGTTGGGCGACACTATAAAAGCTCTTTGAATTTTTCAGGTGTGACCCGCATATCATCGATAATGCCATGCAGAGTCTTTGGCTTAATATCACGGCCTGCATGGACGGGGATAACAACACGGGCCTTGTCAGAAGGGCGGTAAAATACGGCATGACTGCCTTTTTGACGGTCCAGCTCAAAACCAAGCTGCTTTACTACACGAATCAGGTCTTTGGTTTTAACCTGTGGAAGAAACGGACTCATGCCGCCACATGAATGGGCTTGATGATGACATCCTCGGAGGGAACAGGTTCCGAATGGGCTTTTAAGCTTTCGATATACAGTTGGACAGCCTCGGTAATGTTCTGAACGGTTTCCTCGTAAGAATCACCTTGCGAATGGCAACCTCGAAGGGCAGGACAGAAAGCGTGGTAACCGCCGCTCTCTTCGCGCTCTATAATCACGGTGTAGCTATATTCGGTCATAGGGTTCTCCTGCTTTCATTTATAACCTGTCGCAAACTGCTATGCAACGTACCTAAGGGATTTTTTCATCGCCCTGTCAGGTCAGCTTCGCCTGTACCACGCGGTTGCGGCCGGAATCCTTGGCCTGATACAGGGCCATGTCCACCTGTTGCAGGAACCAGGCGGTCGGTTCCTGGCTGTGAATCTCCATGCCGTTCTCGAGACAGGCGAAACCCACGCTGACCGTCACATTCAGATCGACGCCTTCCGGTATCACAAACACGCTGTCCGCGACATTGGCGCGCAGGCGCTCGGCGATCATCACGCCTTGCATCGACGTGGTTCCCGGCAGCAGCAGCACGAACTCTTCGCCACCATAACGCGCGAGCACGTCGCTGGCGCGCAAGTCCTTGCCCAGGAGACTTGCGATCTGGCGCAAGACGCGGTCACCGACCTGGTGTCCGTATTGATCGTTCACCGCTTTGAAAAAATCGACATCCACCATCATGCACACCAGCGGCCCGGCCTTTCGGGTCCAGCGCTCGATCTCTTCCACCAGGCGGCGCTCGAAAAAACGGCGATTGGCGACATTGGTCAGGGCATCCGTCAGTCCATCGAGCTTGAGCCGTTCTTCGTTCACGGCATTGTCGATGCACAAGGCCGCGACCGCCGCCAGGTGTTCGAGCAAGTCCGTGGCAATGTTCGGCACGAAGTGCCGGGGATCACGGCTCCCCTGATTGAGGCTGCCGATGAGTTCGCCATGCCGCACCAGCGGCGCCAGCGCCACCGATCCCGTGGCGCAGGCATTGCCGGCGAAGAGTTGAGTGCGAATGCGTTCGTCGGACGGCCCCAGTTTCGGACGCCACGGGCGCGGGTGGAGTGCCTCCAGCGCCTCGCGCTGGATCGAGACGAAACATTCCGGGCGCAGCTCGGGTTCCACGCCGCCATCGAGCAGGCGCGACATTTCGTATTCGGTATCGGTACAGGCAAGCGAGACGCAATCGATGCCGGGGAAGGTTTGCGGGATGTCGTTGGTGAGGATGCCCACCAACTCGCGCAAGGAATGCGCGCCGATCATTTTGACTTCAATCTGCCGGAAACCGGACCAGATGCGCTCGTTGTCGCGCAACTGATTTTTCAATCTCGATAAATCCCGGTCCAGAATGGAGTCTCCTTGGTGCATTTCCTTATGCCGTGAAGTTTATGGAGTCTTGGCGCTATCGCCCGCGAGCCCCAGCATCGCGAGGAACCGTGGCAGCGGGACATAACCCCCTATCTTCTGTCCGTTATCCAGGAAAATCGTGGGCGTGCCTTCGACGCGCAGTTTCTCGCCCAGGGCGTAGTGCTGGT
>CAYIQV010000384.1:0-1999 GCA_964365635.1 uncultured Acidiferrobacteraceae bacterium | reverse complement strand
GCGTGCCGCAAAGGCAGGCAGCAAGCCGATGTCAATGGATGAGATTCAGGCCGAGGTTAATGCCGTGCGTCGTGCCCGCAGAACATCCAAGCGCGCATGAGGTGCGTGCTCGACACCAATGTGCTGGTGTCGGCGTTTCTGTGGCAAGGCCTCCCCGCCCGATTGATTGAACTCGCCAGCGAAAACGAGATTCGACTCTTCACCAGCCGTGCGCTGCTTGATGAGCTTGACGAAGTTCTGCATCGCAAGAAATTAGCAAAAGCCGTCAGGCTTACCGGATTCAGCGCAGACCAGTTCGTGAGCCACTACCGCCGTTTGGCCTACCGCGTCAACACCCGCCAGCTCACCAGACGAATCTCGCGCGATCCCGATGACGATCAGGTGCTCGCGTGCGCGCTCGCAGCCAAGGCCGACCTCATCGTCTCCGGCGATCGAGACTTGCTCACACTTAAAAGTTTCCAGCAGATTCCGATCGTGACGGCGACGGAAGCGGTGCGGATCACCAGCGGACAATAACTGCCTCGGATTCCCCGGGTTACGCCGCTGCGCGGCTAACCCGGGCTACATAAATATGGATTATTTCAATCCCGAAAACGAAACGGCGGCCGATGGCCGCCGTTTACACTTCGACATTATCTTGTAACGTTCAAACCGCTCGCCTCTTGCTACGTAAGCCGTCAGGGATTCAGATAGTTAAGCAACCCCTGAAGCGCCGCAGCCACCGCCTGCCCCCGCACCGCCTCGCGGTCACCGGTAAACACATGCTTCGCACTGTTGCTATCGCGCTTCTTCCCGGCCCAGGCGAAAAAAACGGTGCCGACCGGTTTTTCCGGCGTGCCGCCGCTGGGGCCGGCGATGCCGGTAATGGCAAACGCCACCTGCGCGTGGGAATGAGCCAGCGCCCCCTCGGCCATGGCGCGCGCGGTCTGCTCACTGACGGCGCCGAAGCGCGACAGGATCGTGGTCTTCACACCCAGCATCTCACGCTTGGAAAGATTGGTGTAGGAAACAAATCCGCGCTCGAACCATTCGGAACTGCCCGCGACCGACGTGATCATCTGCGCGGCCCAGCCGCCGGTGCAGGACTCGGCTGCGGCGAGCATGAGGCCGTGTTTCTTCAGGGCTCTTCCTGCTTCTTGCGCCAAGGTATTAAGGTCATCAGAGGTCATGGCCATCGCCTGAGAGATACATAACGCATACCTATAGTAAGGCCCATAACATGCGCACACCGAGCAGCGTCACGAACAGCGCGAAGATACGCCGCAGGGTGATCTCCGACAAACGGTGCGCAAGTCTGGCCCCGAAGGGTGCAGCCAGCATACTCGCGATCACGATACCTATGAACGCGGGCAAGACAACATAGCCGACACTGTACGGCGGCAATCGCGGGTCGCCAAACCCGGCGATGATATACCCTGCCGTTGCGCTCACGGCGATGGGCAATCCGATGGCAGCCGAGGTACCAATGGCCTCGCGCACCGGAACGCTGCACCATGTCATGAACGGTACCGAGAGCGAGCCGCCGCCGATGCCGAAAAGCGCCGAGGCGACACCGATCACCGTACCGGCCGCCGCCGTTCCCACCCTGCCCGGCAAGCGCCGGTGTGCCGCGGCCGCCATGCTGCCACGGGCGAATTGCGCCGCCACCGCGAACATAAACACGACAAACATGATGTGCAGGGTGCGGCTGGAAAGCCCTTTGGCGATAGCCGCGCCGAGCAGGCCGCCGACGACAATGCCGGGCGTGATGCGCCAGAAAATTCTCCAGTCCAAGGCACCACGGCGCTGATGCGCCAGCATCGAGGAGATGGCCGTGAACACGATGGTCGCGAGTGAGGTGCCCAGCGCCGTCTGCATGATGATGTCCGGGCTTACCCCCTGACCCTCGAACACGATCACCAGTACCGGCACGATCAGGGCGCCGCCGCCGATGCCGAGTAGCCCAGCCATGACCCCGGCCAAGCCACCCATAACAACCAACGTCAAGATATCCATCGAG
>CAYIQV010000383.1:0-2003 GCA_964365635.1 uncultured Acidiferrobacteraceae bacterium | reverse complement strand
CCTTCCGTCGTCGTGAATCCCTGCGCCTTGAGCGCCGCCAGAAAAATCTGGTACACCGCGCTGCGGGAGACCGGCTGGGTCGAGATGATCGTGAGCTTGCCTTTGACGCGAGGATCGATCAGGAAATTTTTTCCCGTGATCTGCGATACGGTTTTCACCACCGCCTGGATGTCCGCGTCCTGAAAATTGAACATCATCTCGCCGGGTCGCATCGCCTGGCGTCCCGCGGGCGCACCCGCAGGCAGGGCGGGAGTGGGTGGCTTTGTCGGCAAGACGCGCCTCGGCGAAGTGGAAGGCGCTGTCACCGCCGGTTGCCTGAAGGCAGGCGCCATCGGAGCAGATTCCGGGCTGAAAGGCGTTGATGGCTGGGGCTGGTTTTCCAGATCCGGATTACTGGAGACGCTCGCGCCTTCGTCTTGCCCTGCTTGTGGTTCCTCGGCACGCACAAACGGTACAAGAATCAGTTGGCCGCTGATCAGGCCACTCAGGATAGATGCAAAGATTCGGTTCAAACGATTTTCCTTTTAATTCTGCGAAAACTGGTAATACAGATACTCAGGTTTGCCCCCGCGCTGAACTTCCATCTGTACGCTGCTGAGACTCGCCATCTGCTGGTAAAGTTTCATGGCGTCTTCGACTGAGTTGATGGCCTGTCCGTTAATGGATTTGACGACATCGCCCGTGCGTAGTCCCAGCTTCTCGTAGAGCGAGCCGGGTTGTATCTGCCTTACCTGAAACCCGCCGCTGTTGGATGGAACCATCGTGGCCTGTCTCAGGAAATCGGGCGTCCGCATCTGCGCCGCCAACTGATCCCGGTCAATCATATAATGATTGGCCCCGGTTTCGCGTACCATGCCGCTCTCGGCCTGCGGTTGTGCGCTGACGGACGGTTGCCACGACTCCGATGATAGTGGCGCCGATTTGTCCGCTCCCTCAAGGAGCAGGCTCTCCATGACCCCGTTGCGCTGGATGACCACCCGGTCTGAATAAACTGCCTGTAACACCGCACCCGAGGTGACACTCTGGCCGACAGTAAACGACTCCTGTGGCTGGCCATTTACGGAGATTAGCGCATAACCGCCGTTACTGGCGGCGATCACGCCGGTAAGAATGAGATTCAGGCTGCTGATGGGGAGGGTGCCCAGGCGTCCGGTCAGTTCCTGGCTGGCTTGGCCGAACAGATGGGCAGCCAGCAACGGCTGGACCGAAAACGTATGGGCGCTCGCCGTGCTCGATGGCGGTGGTGGCGTCATCACCGGAGGCAGGGTGGGTTTGACGAAGAGCCAGGTCCACTGAGCGAGACTTGCCGTCAGCAGGAGCAGTAAGCCCGAATTAAGGACACTGGGCACCCACTGCCTGAACCGGGGGTGGGTAATGACTTCTGAGATGATCATTTATATCCAGCCGTTTCCTGCACCGTCATCAAAAAACATCACGTTCCATACCGCATTATATCTGTCCGGGAAAAAAAACCTAATAAAATGAATGCATCCTGTGCTGTAAGGCACTAAACCGGATAGGAAATTTTATGCTTCCCTGACCGCGTGATTTGCTGTGAAATACCGGCCGTGAGCCGACCCTTCGTCCATTTACATATCCATACCGAATTTTCCCTCGCGGACGGCATTGTCCGCATCGAGGATCTGGTGCAGGCGGCTGCCCGCGAGGACATGCCCGCCGTGGCCATAACGGACCTGGCCAACCTTTTTGGTATGGTCAAGCTCTATCAGGCCGCCATTTCCGCGGGGATCAAGCCCATTATCGGGGCCGATGCGTGGCTGGAGAACCCGGCTGATCCGAACAAGCCATACCGGTTGGTGCTGTTGTGCCAAAGCACCTTGGGCTACCGCAATCTCTGCCGGCTGCTGACCCGGGCCTATGCCGATGGACAGCATTCCGGCAAGCCCTGTTTGAGCAAGTCCTGGTTCGAAGGCTCCGTATCGGGGCTGATCGCGCTTTCCGGCGCTCTGGAGGGCGATATCGGCCAGGCCCTGCTGTCCGGC
>CAYIQV010000382.1:0-2022 GCA_964365635.1 uncultured Acidiferrobacteraceae bacterium | reverse complement strand
ATCAGCATCAACTCCGACTTCCGTAGCGAAGGCAAGGCCAAAGACGCCCCGCATCCGGGTGTGGACCACGCTCCAGCCATGCCGATGGAAGTGCTTGTTATCAATGATGGCAAAGAAACAAAAGTGATCCAGTACGGCGAGATGTGGCGCATGCAACTGTACTTCTGGGATTCCGGTTACATGGCGTTCGCCAAGAACACTTTGATCCCGAGCATCATCTTCTCGTCGATCGATCAAGCCCTGAAACAAACCACTGTGCCGGCAGCGGCTCCGTAGAACGGGAAAACCTGGCCGCAAAGAAACACACCGGCCATGCTGAACATTGTTATTGGAACCCGGTACGGGAAACTGGTGATCATTGGACAAGGCCCGAAAAACGGACGTCGCCAACATCGACTATGGCTGTGCATGTGTGATTGTGGAAAAACTGTCCAGGCAAAATCCACAGCGCTGTGGCACGGACACCAGGTTTCTTGCGGATGTCTGCGTCAAGCCGTCAGAAGAAAGGGGCACCGCAGGTGGAATAGCCGTTCGGTGGCGCTGAATCACTTTCTGTGCCCAGGACGCAGTTGAACCCCCACCTTACCGGCTTCGGGTACGGTGGGTAAGTTCACCACGTTTTTAAGAGGGGCGAAAAACCATGCACGGTCATAACAAACTCGATGTGACGAAGGCGCTGAAACTGCGTGAACAAGGACTCAGTAATGCGATCATCGCGAAACGCCTCGACATCACGTCAGGAGCCGTCTATGCCGCCTTCCGAAAATACGATGAGCAGAACGGTGTGCCTGAAAGCTCACGACCGCGACGACGGTCGTTCTGCTGGATGTGAGCCTTCGCACCGAGAAACCGGTCACAGCGGTGGTACGAATCCGTATGACATTGGTAAAGACATCAATGCTTGAGGGAGTGAATATCGGAAATCGTTACGGCCGTTTGGTGGTCATCGGCCGTTGCGGGGTGGATGCCCATCAACACCGTCTGTGGCTGTGTCTTTGCGATTGCGGGAACACCACCCAAACACGCACCGCCCAGCTGCGCCGCGGCAAATGCAAATCCTGCGGTTGCCTGCGGCTCGATGTGCGAAAAAGAAAACGCAGGAAATCCATCGATACGCGCGCACTGAACCGTTTTTTGACCGGTAGTCCTCCCCGACCAAAGACCGGATTCGGTATTTGAGGACAATCGAAAAATCCGGATACCTTTAATTTAGGCTACCCGCCCTTCCTTAACGCCGCGATCACGTGTTTCGTCTCCGGCCGTACCCCCTGCCAGATGAAATACGATTCCGCCGCCTGCTCCACGAGCATGCCGAGCCCGTCTGCGACTTTCGCGGCGCCGTGCAGTTCCGCCCATTCGAGAAACGGCGTGAGCTTGTCGCCGTACATCATGTCGTAGGCGACGGCGTCCTTGGCGAAGAGGTTCACCGGCAGCGGCGGTACTTCGCCCTTAAGGCTCGCGGCGGTGCCGTTGATCACGACATCGAAATGCTTGCCGGTAAGCTCGTCAAAACCGCAGGCCTCGAGTTTTCCGAAATGGGCGAATTCGCGGGCGAGGTGTCTGGCCTTGGCGACGGTGCGGTTGGCGATCACGAGCAAGGCCGGATGCTGCTTGAGCAACGGGCTCAATGCGCCGCGCACGGCCCCGCCCGCGCCCAGCACCAGAATTCTTTTGTCCTTGAGGTGCACGCCGAGATTTTTGGTGAGATCGTGCACCAGCCCCGCGCCGTCGGTGTTATCGCCGAAGATCGCCCCATCGGGCTCGAACCAGAAGGTATTGACCGCGCCCGCGAGCTTGGCGCGGTCGCTCAGATGATAGGCCAGCTTGAAGGCCTCCAGCTTGAACGGCACCGTGATGTTCATGCCCTTGCCGCCGCTCGCACGGAACTGCGTCACCGCCTCAGTGAATCCGTCGAGCGGTGCTTCGATCGCCGTGTATTCAATATGGTGGCCGAACTGGTGCGCGAATTGCTTGTGAATCGCGGGCGATTTGCTGTGGGCGACGGGATTGCCCATCACCGCG
>CAYIQV010000381.1:0-2032 GCA_964365635.1 uncultured Acidiferrobacteraceae bacterium | reverse complement strand
CCAATACGACCCCGCAAAGGCCGCCAGTAACCTGAAGAAACACAGCGTGTCCTTCGCGGATGCCGAAGGCGTGTTTTACGATCCACTGGCAATTCATCAACCGGACCCCGATTCAGAAAACGAGGAACGGTTTGTGGCAGTTGGCATGGGTAGCGCGGGAATAATCCTGGTTGTTGTCTACACGCTTCGTGGCGAGGAGATCCGGCTTATATCGGCTCGCCGCGCTGCGCGGCACGAGGTGAAAAGCTATGAGGACTGAATACGATTTTTCCAAAGGCAAGCGAGGCGCACTAATCCCTGCGAAGGGCAAGACGCGCATCACCATTTACATCGACGACTCCGTACTTAATGAGTTTCGTGCGCGGGCGGAGCGCATGGGCACTGGCTACCAAACGATGGTGAATGAGGCATTGAAGGCCTTTCTGGAAAAGAATGAACAACCGGTTACCGCAGCCGTGTTGCGTCAAATCATTCGGGAAGAACTTCCTGAGGCATCGCGGCCAGCACGTCGTTCCACCGGGCGCGCGAAAGCGGCGCGCCGATGAGCTTAGGAGCGGAGCGCGGTCGCTGGTCGGTATGGGTCAATGGAAACTGGCGCTTAACGTTTGAATTCCGGGACGGACACGCCCACGTCCTGGATTACGAGGACTATCACTGATGGCCATGCACAACCCCCCTCATCCCGGTGAGTTCATCATCGAGGTTTATCTGAAGCCTAATGGGCTTAGCGGCCGCGAACTGGCCGTCAAGCTCGGTGTGGCCGCGTCAACCCTGAATCGCGTCCTTACCGGCACCAGCGGTATCAGTCCGGAAATGGCGCTGCGCCTTTCCAAGGCGCTTGGCCGCTCTCCGGAGAGTTGGCTTGCGATGCAGTACAACCATGACCTGTGGCAGGCGAAGCAACGCGTAAAATTAGGCAATGTCGGCAAAGTCAGGCTTACAGCGGTCTAGCCACGCGCTCCAGCGGGACGCTCGTTGCGCGCGTGTCCATGAGACTGAATAAATACATCAGTGAAACCGGAATCTGCTCGCGCCGCGAGGCGGATGCCTGGATTGCCGACGGTCGGGTGACCATCAACGGCAAGCGGGCCGAACTCGGCACGCAGGTCAACGAGGGCGATGAGGTCCGCGTGGACAAGCGCGTGGTCGGCGCGAAGAAGCAGCATGCGTATATCTGCCTGAACAAGCCTGTCGGCATCACCTGCACCACCGAGCGGCATATCGAAGGCAATATCGTCGATTTCGTTAATCACCCCGCGCGGATTTTCCCCATCGGGCGGCTGGACAAGGATTCCGAGGGGCTGATCCTGCTCACAAACAACGGCGATATCGTGAATGTGATTCTGCGGGCGGAGAACAATCACGAGAAAGAATACGTCGTTACCGTCGACAAGCCGGTGACGGAAACCTTTCTCGCCGGCATGGCCGGTGGCGTGGATATCCTTGGTGAGCGCACGAAGCCCTGCCAGGTCAGCCGTGTGGATAATTACGTGTTCCGCATTATCCTGACACAGGGACTCAATCGGCAGATCCGGCGCATGTGCGAGGTGTTCGGGTACCACGTGCGCCGGTTGCAGCGCATCCGGATCATGAACATCAAGCTCGGCAAGCTGAAAATCGGCGAGTGGCGCGACCTGACGGAAGCAGAACTTCGCGGGTTGTTACCTGGATTCCCGCTTTCGCGGGAATGACGGAACCAGAATTAATCAGACCTTCCTAAGTCCTTTGCAACGAGTAGATTTGTAGGGTGGGCATCGCCCACCAACAGGGCTTCGCTGACTGTCCGACGGTGGGCGGTGCCCACCCTACATTCTGAAATTTATTAATTTCTGACGCGAAGGCGCAAAGAAAAGTCCGGATAAATAAATGAAAAAATCTTTGCGTCTTTGCGGCTCTGCGTCAAAGTATATTATACGGCGGCCAGGGTAGCGGCTTTCGCCATCTCGCGCTCGCGCCCGGTGTAGTGCGGCGTCCAGCCGGTGGTGTCGATGAAATAGCGTCTCCCTGGCTTCGGCAGGAATCCGAACACGAC
>CAYIQV010000380.1:0-2042 GCA_964365635.1 uncultured Acidiferrobacteraceae bacterium | reverse complement strand
GTTACCTTCAACTACGCTTCCACCGACAGCCAGGACTTCGTGGTAACAAACACGGCCAGCGTTTAATTTATTTTAGGAGAAGCAACTTATGATGACCAATCAAGGTAATCGCGTCACACAAGGGCAGTTTTCGTTTCTGCCTGACTTGACCGATGCGCAAATCACCGCGCAACTCAAATATGCGTTGGGCAAGGGCTGGGCGACGAGCGTTGAATACACCGACGATCCGCACCCGCGCAACACCTATTGGGAAATGTTCGGCAACCCGATGTTCGACCTGAAAGATCCCGCCGGGATTCTGATGGAGGTCAACAGTTGCCGTAAGACATTCCCGAATCACTACATCCGCGTCAGCGCGTTCAGCGCCGTGCGTGGGGTCGAGAGCGTGACCATGTCGTACATCGTGAATCGTCCCAAGAAAGAACCGGGCTTCGGTCTGGTGCGTCAGGAGACAGATGGCCGCACGATGCGCTACACCATTCACTCATACGCTACCGACAAGCCGGAAGGCGAGCGCTATTGATTAAGTGAGTCATGGCGATGGCGGGTGAAGCATTTCACCCGCCATTGTTTTGCACCTGCTCATCATCGGAGTTGTAGGCATGAATGACGTGAATGATCCAAATAGCAAACAAAGTGCAGCGGTATTGGCAGACGATGCGCCCGTTAATCTTGAGGCGGAATTCGAAGCCTCGAATGTAAAGGAAGTGCTGGACAAACTCGACCGTGAGCTCATTGGTTTAAAGCCGGTCAAAACACGCATCCGCGAAATCGCGGCGCTGTTGTTGGTGGATCGGTTGCGTAAACAATTCGCGCTGACTTCCGAGACCCCAACCCTGCATATGAACTTTACCGGCAACCCCGGTACCGGTAAGACCACGGTGGCGATGCGGATGGCCGAGATATTGCATCGCCTGGGTTATGTGCGTGAAGGCCACCTGGTTTCCGTTACCCGCGATGATCTGGTAGGCCAATACATTGGCCACACTGCCCCAAAGACTAAAGAAGTGATTAAAAAAGCCATGGGTGGCGTTCTGTTTATCGATGAAGCCTATTATCTCTATAAGCCAGAAAACGAACGCGACTACGGCGCAGAATCCATCGAGATTTTACTCCAGGTTATGGAAAACAACCGCGACGACCTGGTCGTGATCCTGGCCGGATACAAAGACCGCATGGATAGATTTTTTCACAGTAACCCGGGGCTGCGCTCGCGCATCGCGCATCATATCGATTTCCCCGACTACAGCCCGGAAGAATTGTTGCAAATCGCCAAGTTGATGCTGGCGGCCCAGAACTATCGTTTCAGCCTCGCTGCCGAAAAAGCCTTTTTCGAGTACCTTACGCTGCGCATGAAGCTGGAGCATTTCGCGAACGCGCGCTCGGTACGAAATGCCCTTGACCGTGCGCGCTTGCGCCAGGCCAACCGTCTCTTTGCGGGCGCGAAAAAAACACTCAGTAAAATCGACCTGATGACACTGGAGGCCGAGGACGTGCTCGCCAGTCGGGTATTCAGCGAAGGCCGGCTCGACCAGGACCCGGTTTAATTTCAGCGCTGCGAGGACCCTGACCATGAAGCTCGCAGAACTGCTTCAGGCTGTCCGTGTCCTGACACAGACCGGTGGATCGGGGCCGCAATATGAGGCTCTGGCCGGCGAGGCCGAAAACCTGGCCAACATGGTCGATTGGGCGAACGGCCCTATCGATCCCGAGGATCGCTGGCTCAGCCAGCTCGCGGCACTGCAGGACGATTTGCAGCACCGCCACGCTCAGGTGAGCGAGCCGGCCATGGCGCTATTGAACGACATGCTTACCAGGCTCGGACAGGCCATCGCGCAGCACGACAGCGAGTTCGAGGCGGGAAAGGCTGGCGAAGACGAGGGCGAGGACTTCATCTGAGATGGCGGAATTGCTTCAGTTGCGATAAAACGCGCTGACAGTCACGCCAGGAGTGAATATCAACGACGGGGAACGATATGCCATTGGTTGACATGCACGACATGCTGAATCACGCGTACCGCAACGGTTATGCTGTAGGCGGA
>CAYIQV010000379.1:0-2045 GCA_964365635.1 uncultured Acidiferrobacteraceae bacterium | reverse complement strand
AGAAGCCGGTGCCGAAATCATCCATTGAAAAACTGATGCCCAGATTCTTCAGTTCAAGCATTTGGGCGGTAATGCCGGCAAAATTGTCGATCACGATGCTCTCGGTCAGCTCGATCTTGAGGCGGGTCGGATCGGCGCCGGATTCGTTCAGTATCTGCCGTACTTCGGCCACAAAATCCGGCTGATTAAATTGGCGCGAACTGACATTGACCGCCAGTACCAACTCCTGAGTTAGCGGTGATGTTGACCATGTTTTGAGTTGGGCGCAGGCACTTGCGATTACCCAGCGGCCGATGGGCAGGATCATACCGGTGTCTTCCGCCAAGGGTATGAAGTCGTCCGGCGGAACGATCCCGCGTTCCGGATGTGCCCAGCGCAGCAGCGCCTCGGCGCCGATGATGTGCCGGTCGGCATCCATCTGCGGCTGGTAATGCAGATGGAGTTGACTATGCTTGAGTGCGTGATGCAGATTGTTTTCCAGCGAGCTGCGTTCGTCCTGGGTGGTCTGCATGGCCGGATTGAAGAAGCACAAGGCATTGCGGCCGCTGCTCTTGACTTTGTGCAGGGCCAGATCGGCCTGTTTGAGCAGGGACTCCGCCGGTTCGTCATGGCCATGAAACAGGCAGCTGCCGATACTTGCCGTGAAGTAGAACTCCTGATTTTCATGAGTAAACGGCTGGGCAATGGCCTTGAGTACCTTATCTCCCACCAGGCTGGCCTGATGCGCAGCCGCTGCGGCATCCGTGCTCAGGCCTTCCAGCATTATCACGAACTCGTCGCCTCCCATACGTGCCACGGTATCATCTTCGCGTATCACATTCAGCAGGCGCAGTGCTATCTCGGCCAGCATCAAATCACCAACGGCATGGCCCCGGGTGTCATTGAGCTTCTTGAAATTGTCCAAGTCCAGAATCAGCAAAGCGCCGTAATGCCCGCTGCGCTGGCCGCCCGCCAGCGCCTGTGCCAGCCTGTCGCTGAGCAGCACGCGGTTGGGCAAATGGGTGAGCGCATCGTAATAGGCCAGGCGGTGTATCTCGGCGGCCGCTTTCTTGTTCTTGGTGATGTCGGAAAAGGTGCCCACATAATTGGTGGTAACCCCTTCCGGCGAGACAACGGCGGAAATGGTCAGCCACTCGGCATAGATCTTGCCGTTCTTGCGCCGGTTCCAGACCTCGCCTTGCCAGAAGCCTTTTTTCTTGAGCGCCGCCCACATGCGCTGATAAAACTCCGGGCCGTGCCGTCCGGATTGCAACAGGCTGGGCTTGTGGCCGACGGCCTCTGTTTCGCTATAACCGGTCAGTTTGGTGAAGGCCGGATTGACGCGGATGATGACCCCGTGGTCGTCGGTGATGATGATGCCTTCGTGCGTATTGAACACGATGGCGGCAATGCGCTGTTCATTTTCGGCACGGCTGCGTGCGGTGATATCGAACAACACCGAGCGGCTCATCAGGAATTGGCCGTCGGTATCATTGATGGCTGTAGCAAACAACAGGGTCTGCCGGGTCGTTCCGTCCTTGCCCTTCAGTTCGAGCTCGATGTTTTCAATGTGTCCGTTTTTTATCAGGCGGGGAAACAATTGCCGAAATTTTTCATTGCCGTCCGGGGTAAGGAAATCGGCTGGTTTCATTTTGCCGATCACTTCTTCGCGCGTGTATCCCAGCCATTCCAGTTCTTTGGAATTGATGCACAAGTAAGTTCCATCCGGCCCCAAGGAGTGACACCCGAAAGGCACCACTTCATACAGGCTGTCCAGTTCGGCTTCCAATGCGGCGAACTGCTGTTCAAGGCCAAGCTGGATTCCGCCGGGTGGTGCCTCGCCCGGGGTCTGGTCAGCCTGTCTCTGTCCGGTGGCTTTCATGAAATTGCGCCGGGATCGCTATCTTCTTGCTTTCCGGGCAGAGGCGGATGCCTCGTTCGACATCTTGACTGCTTCTGCAGCGGCGACCGCAGCGCGCTTGGTTGCCGCCGCCGCTTCGTTGGCTGCATGGATTGCCGTTTCCTCTGCCTGTTGTGCGGCTATCGCTGCGGCGGCAGCTGAAGCA